>NZ_JBYVJY010000004.1:0-278954 GCF_058147145.1 Patiriisocius sp. 208BN25-11 | reverse complement strand
ATTTGCGAGCTGTTGTTCATTTTCAGTAACGACTTGTTTACCTTTTTTTCCCGATGTTGTCGGGACAGGTCATGCGCTAAACTTTCCTTTTTTTGCAAAGAATCTATCTTTTCGCTATCGCGGGTATCTGCGTCAAATGTCCACTGGACATTTGGTTTTTTCAAAACGTCACTAGATACCGTAGCGAGCACATCAATTTTAGTGATGTTTTTAATGTAGTTTTTTGTGAGCCGTTTCACTTTATTCTAGAACGACTTGATTTCCTTTTTTTCCCGATGTTGTCGGGACAGGTCATGCGCTAAGGAGTTAATTATGTTGAGAAGTCGACGAGTTTAGGGGTTTAGTTTTTTGGCTTCAGTTTCGTTCCGATAGCTATCGGGATCGATTTCAAAAGGTAATCTTTAGTAGAAAAGGAATTTTTACAGGGAAGTAGTTGTGATGCTTTTAAAATATCCTTCAACGATATCTTTATCTTTTTGGGTCTTTAACACAAGCAAATCATGTTCTTTATGTGTTTTGTATTGCATCATATATTTTGTCTTTCCACTTCTCGTCATTTCTTTAAAAGATAGCTGAGATGGATCATACTTTTCAGTTAGTACCAGCGTTTCGATAGTTTTGTTTTTGTGTTTTTTTAGTTGTGAAAAGCTACCAGTGGTTTGATTTAAATGAAATTCATTGTATTCCCATGAAGATGTTATTCTGTAAAGGGAATAACCAATGCCGGCTAGCATTCCTGCAACAAGTCCTTGAAACCAGCCCACCCAATAAAATAATGGTAGAAATACAATAACAGGAACTATAAGTACTTCTTTCCATTGAAAAGACACTTGATCTGACAAGATGTGTATGTCTTCTACTTTTGAAATTTTGAAGTAATCCTCGTTTTCGTTCATGCTATAAGAGATCTCAGAAGAAGGATCTTTAAGAATATTCTTTTTTCAAATTTTCAATCATCACCTCTGTCATTTGGTCCAAATTCAACTCATGTTCCCAACCCCAGTCTTTTCTTGCTTCACTGTCGTTTATGCTTTGTGGCCAAGAGTCGGCGATAGCTTGTCTAAAGTCTGGTTCGTATGTGATGGCAAACTCTGGAATGTGTTTTTGGATGCTTGCAGTAATTTCTTCTGGATTAAAGCTTATGGCCGCTAAGTTGTAGGCGTTTCTAATTTTCACATCTTCTTTAGCAGCTAGCATGATATTTACAGTTGCTCGAATAGCATCGTCCATGAACATCATGGGTAAGGTAGTTTCAGCATTTAAGAAACAGATGTATTTTTTATGTTTTAATGCTTTGTGATAAATATCTACCGCATAATCTGTAGTACCACCTCCAGGGAGCGTTTTGTAGCTTATTAATCCAGGATAACGAATACTTCGTACGTCTACATCATAGCGTTTGTTGTAATACTCACACCAACGCTCACCCGTTTGTTTGCTTATTCCATATACTGTAGAAGGCTCCATAACTGTGCGCTGTGGTGTATTTGTTTTAGGAGTTGTAGGTCCAAAAACAGCAATACTAGAAGGCCAAAATATTTTTTCAATTTTCTTGTCTTTGGCCAGATTTAATACGTTAAATAAAGAAGTCATATTTAATTCCCATGCTTTCATCGGGAACTTTTCTGCTGTGGCACTTAGCATGGCAGCCATGAGATATACATCGGTAATTTCATAACTAATTACAATGTCTTGAATGGCATCATAATCCATGGCATCAAGAATTTCAAAGGGGCCGCTTTCCATGACTATGTCACTAGCTTCACGTATATCACTTGCAATTACTTTATGATTTCCATAGATGCTTCGTAAGTACATGGTGAGCTCTGTTCCAATTTGTCCGGATGCTCCAATGATTAAAATTCTTTTTTTCATAGCAGTATTTTCAAAATTTTGACTGTAAATATAGCATTATTTCATTCGTTAAAATAGTATAAAAATGCCTCAAATGTAACAGAAAAGCTATATTTGTAGTCCTTACAGTACTTTATGAAACGGGACTACGTATTATTTTTATTTCTAGGCTTTTTTTTAAGTATTCTAAGTTGTGGTGATACTGAAAATTTAGATACTCAAACTGCATTAGAAGATGCGACACAAGATCAAGTGTTTGGTGTGAAAAATAAGCCACTTCCTACCTTTACTGAAAACGCTGCAAACTATATTGCCACCTGGCCCGTTTTTGAAGATGTTACCAGCGAAGTAAAAGCCATAAATGGCGCAACGCTCAAAGAGATTAAAGAACGAAGTGCTTTCCTTGTCTCCAGAATGGATTCGCTCACCAAAAAAATTCCTGATACGCTATATACACAAGCCATTCTTTCTCGTGTTATAGTAGCCAAAACAAGAGCTGCAATTATACAACAAGAAGCCAACAAAGGGAGATTAGATTCTCTTGGGATGCAGAAAGCAATTCAAGAGATGCATACAGCTACTTCAAACTTAATCGTTCAAATCAATGAAAAGTTTGAGAAGGATAGTGAAGATAGAAAAGTAAAAGACAACGAAAAGAAAGAGATGGAATTGCGCAAAAAGCGTTTAGATTCTATTTATAAAGCAGAATTAAAAGATCAAAATAAATAGTGGTGGTTTCTTGTAACATTTCAGAAGAAAACACTACTAACCTAATCAAAAATAACCAAGTATGAAAACTAGAATATGGCTCTTTGCAGCCGCTGCAAGTATTGTATTTACAGCATGTAACAACAAAGAAACCGCTAAAGAAGAACGCGGTATCATATTATCTAACATGGATACCACAGTAAGTCCAAAAACTGATTTTTACAATTATGTAAATGGAAATTGGATGAAAAACACAGAAATCCCAGCAGACCAAGTGCGTTGGGGTGGTTTTGGTGTATTACGTAAAAGTACAGATAAAGATGTATTGGCTATTTTAGATAAGGCCGATAAAAGTGGCACCTATGCTGCGGGAACAGATCAAGCAAAAGCCATTGCTATATTTAACACAAAATTAGATACAGTTGCTAGAGATAAGGCGGGTATTGCACCATTACAACCTGCTTTAGATGCTATTGCTGGGATACAAACAGTAGCAGATTTTCAAAAGGTTATTACGCAATATGCTACGAGTGTTTCACAACCATTTTTTGGATTAGCAGCGTTTTCAAACCCATCAAACAGTGCGATTAATTCTGCATATATCACACCTGGTGGTTTAGGTTTACCAGATAGAGATTACTACACAAATACAGATGCAAAGTCTATAGAAATTAGAGAACAGTACGTAGACCATATCACTAGAATGCTTCAGTTTTTAGGAGATGATGAAGCTAGTGCTCGTTCACAAGCTGAAACTATTTTAGCTTTCGAAACAGCACTTGCAATGCCAAGATTGGATAAAGTTCAGAGCCGTGATTTTAGAAACTTCAATAATCCAAGATCTATGGCGCAAATTCAAGAAATGGTGCCAGCAATTACTTGGAAAACGGCCATTAAAGATTTGGGTGTAGAAAAAGAGTTAGATACCCTTATTGTAATGCAACCAAAATACATGGAAGTAGTACAAAACACCTTTGCAAAAGGAGATATTGACACTTGGAAAACAGTAATGCGTTGGGCTACATTTAACGATGCTACCGGACAACTAACAACCGAAATAGAAAAAGCAAATTGGGATTTTTACAGCAAAACATTGAGTGGTGCTAAAAAACAACGCCCAGCAGATGAGCGTGCACTCGGAACTGTAAACGGTACTGTTGGAGAAGCTTTAGGAAAATTATACGTTGACGAAATGTTTCCTCCAGAAGCAAAGGATAAAGCAGAGAAAATGATTGGAAACGTAATTGCTGCGTACCAAGATCGTATCATGGCATTAGACTGGATGAGCGACGAAACGAAAACCAAAGCTGTGGAGAAGCTAAATAAGTTTACCGTAAAAATTGGATATCCAGATAGCTGGGAAGATTACAGTAAAATGGAGGTAAGCGCAGACAAGAGTTATTATGATAACATGCAAGCAGTAAGTGCTTGGGGTTTCAAGAAAAACTTATCTGAAATCAACGAGCCAGTAGACAGAACAGAGTGGGGAATGTCTCCACAAACTGTGAATGCTTATTTCAATCCGTTTAACAATGAGATTGTATTCCCTGCAGCTATTTTACAGCCACCTTTCTACGATTATAAAGCAGACGACGCTGTAAACTATGGTGGTATTGGAGCTGTTATCGGACATGAAATTTCACACGCTTTTGATGATAGTGGCGCTCGTTTTGATGGTGATGGTAACCTTGTAAACTGGTGGACCGATGAAGACTTAAAGCAATTTGGAGAACGTGGTAAAGCATTAGCTGACCAATACAGTAAAATTGAAGTAATTGATAGTGTGTTTGTAAATGGTGAATTCACCTTAGGAGAAAACATTGGAGATCTAGGAGGAGTTTTAGCTGCTTATGATGGTTTACAACGTCATTTTAAAGAAAACGGAAGACCAGAAGATATCGATGGTTTTACAGCAGAACAACGTTTCTTTATGAGCTGGGCTACGGTTTGGAGAACGAAGCAACGTGATGAGTCATTACGTACACAAGTAAAAACAGATCCGCACACGCCAGGGCGTTGGAGAGCGACAGAACCTCTTAAAAACGTAGATTCATTTTACGAAGCCTTTAATATTGTAGAAGGAGACCCAATGTATGTTGCCCCAGAAGATAGGGTACGTATTTGGTAGAGTATTAAAACAGAAATTTTAAAGACCTTATAAAAAGTTGAAAATTAACTTTTTGTCTGGTTGAGCGCAGTCGAAACCTATCTTAAATTGTTAAGTGGGTTGTAGTTCTCTCCCGAAGCTTCGGGAGCGCTCGAACAGACATCTACGTTTGCTTTTTATAGGGTCTTTATTATTATATCATTTCTTTAAAGGTATACCCAAGGATTTTTTCTAGATGAAGCGAATTTATTTGTTTGACAGTATCCTTTTCTGTTTCCTCTAAAAATTCTGGTGGTGTAAGTTGAAGCGCGAGTGCTTTTTCTTTATAATATTCTTTTTTTAAAGGGTGTTTTGGGTGTACGCCGTTAAAAATATGTCCGTAGGCTTCTTGTCGTATGATCTTGCTAATAATACCAATGCAATCGTTTCTATGAATAAGATTTACGGGCGCATTTGCACCACGCAATTCGGTTCTACCAGCAAGATACTTTACGGGTTGCCTAGAGCCTCCAATAAGACCTCCAAAGCGTAAAATGCTTGTCTGTAATCCAGGAGCGTTAAAAAATAATTGCTCTACCTGAAATAATTGTCTCCCAGCTTCAGTGCTTGGTTTGGGGATGTCCTTTTCAGTCACTACTCCTTGGGTGTCGCTATATACAGAAGTGCTACTAATAAAGATAACATGCTGCACTTGGGCTTTTAAAATTTCAGAAAGAAAATGAGACATTTTTAAGACATAATCTGCTCCAGTGTTTCTTCGCAAACCAGGGGGTATCATGATTACTAAGGTCTCCACATGTTTTAAAAAACCTTGTACGGGACCTACAACCCCATCTTCTGTACAATTTACAGCATAGGCATCGATGCCATTTTGTTGTAAGGTGGTTGCTTTATCCTGTGAGGTAACAGAACCTTTGGTGGCATACCCTAATAGATTTAAATGCTGGGCTAAGGGGTTTCCTAACCAACCTAATCCAGCAATAGCGATTGTTTTTTTCAAGCCGAAATTTTAAATTATTGAAGACTGTCTTGTTGTGTTCTAAAGTCGTCTATGCTAAATGATTTTGCATTGATCACGGCATCGGTATTCACAAAGGGTTTGGGCGTCATATCCTTACCTCTTGGTGCTACATTTAACATTGGATTACTTAATAAATCAAAGCCATATTCGAGTACTTTAAATCTTGGAACTGGCGCTTTGTCGGGTAAGGAATAGGATACATGCAACGAATCTGTATCGGCCACATAATATCGAAGTAACCCATCATTTTCTCTGTTAAAGAAATACTGACCGAGGCTGTCTTTTTCTGAAACGTTCACCCCATTAAAGGCAAGCGATGTAAAATCAATGTCTTTGTTAGTGTACAATCGCATTTGATGCACATCTCGTTTTGGTGTAATGGTATATTTCACAGTACGCATCCCGTTTTGGACACTATCTTGATGCACTTGAACGTCAAACGATGGAATAGCAACCACAGGAGCTTTTGCTGCAAATTGATATCCTGTGTTGTATTTGCTACCCGCTGCACTCTCTACATAAGTAGCTGCTTCTTTTGGATCTTCTCCTAGATAGGTGCGTGTCCAGTCATCTAGTAGGTCATCATAGGTAACCCAATAGGCTTCTCCTGTATCAATGTTATTATAATAGGATAAACTATTTGGTTTTTGACGTACCTCAGAAAAAGAGCTTTGTAGGTGTGAAATAATAAAAAAGACCAAAGCAAGTCCTAAAAATAGATAGGATAAGATGTTTTTAAGTTTGTAAAAACCAAAAATGGGGAGTAAAAGACCAAATAGGAATACCGTAAACACACAACTTATCACAATATGATCTGATCCTAAACCAATAGGGAAAAATTGAATCAACGGTGCAAATAAAAACAAAGCCGGAGCAGCTAGTAATGCCATGCCAATAAAACTTGGATTTGGCCATTTTATAAGGATGAACCATGAAAGGAGTCCGAAGAATACTGGAATAATAAAGAAAGCTGCTCCTTTTAAGTATATAAAAACAACCACATTAATAACGAGCCATAAAAATAAGGGAGCTGCCAGTAAATTAACAACACTGTTGTGTTTACCAAAAGAGTGGTATATTTTAAATAGTATACCAATACATAGGGCTACAAAAAACCCAATATAAACATGACCATTGTATTTAAATCCGTGTTGTATTTCTCCATATTGTGGGTAGATAGCTTCTAGTAATTGCCAGCCATAATAACCAATAAGACCACAAATTACTAGGGCTAGAAGTAAAGGTATAAATCCTTTTAAAATACCATTAAGATGTAGTTTGTGTTTTGCAAGGCCATAGGCTAAAATGACAATAAATAGTACAAATGCTAGGATAAGCATTGGTAAAATCCAAGCAAAGGGATAATGAATAAATGTTACTAGCGGCATGTTTACATATACCGAGTCGTCTTCTGCTTTCAAGCTACTTAGATCTGAAGCAGCAAAGTGATGTAACAAAGGAAGCAAGTAACTTCCTTGGTGTTGTAGGGTTTCAATATCAAGATTCTCAACCGTGTCGTTAGCGGTATGGTAATCGAAATGGTCGTCTATAAAAGCAAAAAACATGCTTTCTATATCGCCGTCTTCCCTAAAAATGGTAGAATCTGTATCGTTGGGGAGCATTTTATAAACGCTATACATAAGCGAAGAGGCTACTGGGTATTGAACATCTGCTGCTGTAAATGCCTTGATCAGGTTGGTATTTCCGCCATTGGTTTCTACAATCATGTTGCTTTGTCCGCCACTTCCTCTTGCTTCAAAGTTGAGCACAAGACCACTATTTTGTGCCCAAGGATGTTGCTTTACAAAAAGAGAAGCACCATCGAGTCCTATTTCTTCGGCATCGGTAAAGAGCACAATAATATCATTAATCGGACTAGCGCCACTCGCGTTATAGGCTCTAAGACTTTCGAGTATGGTAACCACACCACTTCCTGCATCACTAGCCCCAAAAGATGGCACTAGCGCACTATCATAATGAGATAGTAGGACCAATGCTTTTCCATTTCCAATTCCTTTTAAACGGGCTACAATATTTTTTGGCTTGATAAGACCTTGGTACGAATTGCTAAGTATAAAATCTTCTTGAACCTGTGTTTCTAGTCCTAGTTTTTCTAGTTCTGAAATGATATAACTCCGTACGCGGTTATGTTCATCGGTACCATGGTAATGGGGTGCTTTTGCAATTTCTCGAAGTGGTATTAAAGCACGTTCTGCAGAAAATTCGGTATCTGGAGCTGAAGCTGGAGTGGCACTGGAAGGTAATAGGCTGTCAAAACTTAAGCCAATAAGAAGCCCAATGACTATAAACGAAACAAGAGCACTAATGTATTTCATGGTAAGGGAGTTGGTTGGTTGTTGTATGTATTATTATAATTTGTAATTAATCTTACACATTTTAAATGTATTAAAGACAATTAATCAATAATGTTAAAATCTAAAGTTTAATATATTCTTTTTTGCATTGCCCAAAAAAGAAATCTACAAAGGAGATTCACGAACACTTAAACAATAAATACGCGTAAGCTAATCAAAAAAGTCTAGCCTTAACCTAACAAGTCACCCAAAACGCTTAAAAAAGCTAAACAAAATGAACTCGCCTTTACTTTTAAAATTAACTGAAATTAATATATTTAGTTAGGCTCAAACAGCCTTTTGTTTTGACGCTTTTTCAAACTATGGGTCCCGACTTCTTAGCTTAGGGCGATTTTTCACTCAATAAAATAAATCATTATTTCTTTAAAGTACAATATAGAATATTGAATATGCTTTATAAAGTGATATCTACTTTTACGAGTAGGTACCAATCGTTGTCAAGTGCTAAATAGCCTTGATCATATACATAATGATACACAGATCCTGTTTTTGTTACATACTGACCGGTATAAAATTTAAAACTAAACTGGTGTTTTAGCAGCGTTTCTTTTTTGACTTTCGTTTTGTCTTTGCTGTTTAATGTTTTTAGGATACGATAGTTTTTACGAAGCCTGTTATTAATATTTCGCACCAGATTATTGCCGTCTTTATTGAGGTTGTTATTATGCGCATTGCGACAGCCATCACTACAGAATTTTTTATCTGCACGGCCAATAATTTTATCGCCACATTCTGGACATGTTTTTTCCATAGCTTTAAAGATACTAAATACTAGCCGTTTACAAATAGTTGTTATTGAATTTAGTTTCTAATAAAATCTGCTTACTGCAACTGAATACTGAGTACTTGATTATTACTATCTTTAACCCCTCACTACCAACAGTACTTTTTTGAGTTTATTTAATTTTAGTCTTCGCGTTAACGGATTTCCTATTGAGGAAGCCAAAAAACAGTTACAGCAAATCCAAGCCGTTCCTGAACAAGACTATGAGGCTTTTATTTTAAAAAAGCGAAGTGAGATAGTAGCCTATCATCTAGCGAATAATGACTATTACAAAGAACTTGTCGGGGCAAATCATACAGATTGGTTATCCCTTCCAGTACTAACCAAGGCCGATTTACAGCAGCCTCTGCAAAAACGATTATCTAAAGGTTTTACACCCAAAAATAGTTATGTGAACAAAACCTCTGGTTCTAGCGGACATCCTTTTGTCTTTGCTAAAGACAAAATGTGTCATGCCTTAACATGGGCAGAAATCATGGATAGGTTTGGTTGGTTTGATATTGATTTTAACAGCACTTTGCAAGCCCGTTTTTATGGGATTCCGTTGGATAAAGTAGGCTATTTTAAAGAACGTTTAAAAGATCGCTTAAGCAGCAGGTATCGCTTTCCAATTTTCGATTTGTCAGATACAAAACTAGCCTCGTTTTTAGGACATTTCCGTAGGAAAAAGTTTGAGTATATTAATGGCTATACTAGTTCGATTGTCTTGTTTGCAAAGTATGTAAAAAAGCAAGGGTTTGTACTCAAAGAAGTATGTCCATCACTACGCTATTGTATTGTGACCAGTGAAATGTTGTTTGATAGTGACAAAGCATTGCTTCAGAAAGCTTTTGGCGTTCCTGTGATTAATGAATATGGAGCAAGCGAATTAGATTTAATAGCATTTACCAATGCGCAGGACGAATTTGTGGTTAATAGTGAGACGCTTTTTGTTGAAATTTTAGATGCTCAAAATAAGCCCGTCCCTCACGGAACAGAGGGGCGTATTGTAATTACAGCTTTGTATAATAAAGCCCATCCCTTAATTCGATACGATATAGGAGATACCGGAAGTTTTACAGAAACGAGCACGTTTAAAAAACCCGTATTAAAAACCTTGATTGGCCGCACCAACGATGTAGCAACCCTACCTAGTGGGAAAACGGTGCCAGGTTTGACCTTTTATTATGTCACCAAAAGTGTGATTGAAGATGACGGAAATGTAAAAGAGTTTGTGATTGAGCAGTTGGCATTAGACCACTTTAAAATTATATATACTTCAGAACGTCTTTTAACTGATATAGAAGAACAGCATATTAAAGACGCTTTATACACCTATTTAGAACCAGGTTTGACCTTGGTATTTGAGCGTGTAGAAATTCTTGATAGAGCGAACAGAGGGAAGTTGAAGCAGTTTGTTTCTCGAATTTAGACCACTTACTCCTTCGCTTAAAGCTACGGCGGCACAAGGTCGCTGCTAGAAGATGGACCATTGTGCCTCCGCTAAAGCTTCTGCGACACGCGGACGCTTGCGCTCATTGATAGAAGTTAGATCGTTCACTTTGTTCACTGGTAGAGGATAGAAGTTTAAGTGTTTATATGTTTAAGAGCTTAAAGGAGTAGCAAAAAAGGGTTTACAAATCTTTCGCTCGTCACTCGTATATAAGTTTTAAAGGCGCAAAGGTGCAAAGATGCAAAGGGCCAAAGTAGCAAAAGGGGGATTTTTCAAAGTATTACATTAGTAATTTTCAAATTAATTTCACCCGTCACCCGTATTGAAGTTTCAAAGACGCAAAGACGTAATTTCAGAGTATCACCTTAGTAGTTTTCAATTTGTTTGGGGCGATGTATAAAGTATTCCCAGAAGAAACGCAGTAAATGCATAGAAGATTTGAGTGTTGAACAGCCTAAATATTCTTTATAAAAGGCATAATTGTATTTAATTAAGTTTAGTTTGTTGCCACTCATATTGTTTTCGTGAACTCTATAATACGCCAAGTCTTCTTGGATGCCTAGAGCTGGTTTGCCGCTTTTTTTGATGGCTTCTAACCAAACCGCCCAATCTTGACGCTTGCGAATGTTAGGGGCAATTATTTTACCTAGTGTTTTGCAATTGTAAATGCCCGTAAGATTTCCGATGTAGTTATTACTGTGTTGTTTTTGGTAAGAAAGAGTAGGAAGGGCTTTGATACGTTTTTGTAATGGGTTTCCTTTTCCGTCAATGTGTGTATAGCTTGTGTAGGATACTTCACATTGCTGTTCTTGCATAAAAGAAATTTGGCGCCCTAACTTTTTCGGGTGCCATAGATCGTCAGCGTCTAAGAAGGCAATAAAATCTCCTTGTGCTAGTGTTGTTGCTTTGTTTCGACAATGGGCAGCACCTTTATTTGTAGTGCCTTTAACCAGTTTTATTCTAGTGTCTTTTTGAGCTAGTGTTTCAACAATTGAGATACTGTTGTCTGTAGAAACATCATCTACAATAATATGTTCCCAGTTTGAGTATGTTTGGGATTGTACCGAATGTATGGTTTGTGAAATGTAGGGAGCTGCATTATACAGCGGTGTGATAATGGAAACCAGCGGTTGCTCAAGGGGGTTAGTATGCTTTTTCTTCTCCTCTAATGGCATTGTAAATGGTTTGAAAAACAATTTTAATATCCATGATTAAAGACCAGTTTTCTAGATAGAAAATATCGTGCTTTACTCTATTGATAATATCTGAATCTGATTCTACCTCACCTCTATAGCCACTTACCTGTGCCAAACCAGTAATACCAGGCTTTACAAAGTGACGTACCATAAATTTGTCAATTTTTTCGGCATACATGTGGGTATGACTTACCATATGAGGTCTTGGACCCACCACAGACATATCGCCTTTGAGGACATTTATAAATTGTGGCAATTCGTCCATACTCGTTTTTCGAATAATACGACCTACTTTAGTTACCCTTTGGTCTCCTTTGGTGGCTTGGTACAAATCTGCTGTAGGACTCGGTTTCATAGACCTGTATTTGTAACAATTAAATTCTTTGTAGTCTAAGCCGTTTCTTTTTTGTTTGAAGAAAACAGGGCCTTTAGACTCTAGTTTAATAAAGAGTCCTAGAAGCGGTGTCAACCAAGATAAAATAAATACAATTACAAACAGCGATAATGCAATATCAAACGCTCTTTTTATAAATTTATTGAAGGGCTCGTCGGTAGGAATTTTTCTTAGAGATAGAATTGGCAGGTATCCATAATATGAGAAATCAAGCTGTTTTCCGAAGATTTCTTTATTGTCTGGCAGAAATTTTAGCACCTTTAAATTATTGTCGGCAAAATCTATTACTTTGGCCATGCAGGCGTCACTTAATTCATTTACAGAGGCATACATTTCATCTACATTACTTTCGCTTATTTCTTTAAAAACACTCTCAAGAGTATTGTCATCATCATTCTCTATGTCATAGCTTTTTACAAGGGTATAGCCATATTCGGTATTGACATTAAAAAAGTGGGCAAGTTCTTTTGTTTTGTCATTTACGCCAAGAATAACCACTCTTCTAACATTTCCGCCGAGAAAACGCCTATATTTTTTAAGTAGAAAATAAATAGAGGTTTTAATTAAAATAATGACACCCATCACGGTACCCACATATTTTAAAATGGTGCCAGCTTCTTGTTCTAGTTCTTTGTAAAACCCAAAGAAAGCAAATACTAATAGTAAAAAAATGATGGCTTGTTTGGAAGCTAATGAAAGGATTTTTATAAATTTAGTAAACCTATAAATCTCATAAAAATTAAGAATCATGGAAGAACTTACCCATGCAATAGACATAAAAAAGATGTAATTGGTATACGTAGAGCTTCCTTCAAATAATAGGTAGGCAAACCCATGAATGACACATAAATCTATGGCATACGAAATAGGTCTTAAAAACCCTGAATATCGACCTCTTTTAAATATCATGTACCTTAGGCTCTTATGTGTTTTGAAAAATCTTTATGTTCACTTTTAAAGAGTTCTTCTTTTGTCAAGCTTTTAAAATAGTTGTAGGTAATTTGCATGCCGTCTTCTCTTGAAACTTTTGGCTCCCAGCCTAATATTTTTCTCGCTAAGGTAATGTCTGGCTCGCGCTGTAAGGGATCATCTTTAGGTAACTCTTTAAAGATAATTTTTTGTTCTGTACCCGTTAGTTTGATAATCTCTTTGGCAAAATCTAGGATGGTAATTTCTTCTGGATTTCCAATGTTTACTGGGTCACTGTAGTCGCTTAATAATAGTTTGTACAAGCCATCTACTTGGTCATCTACATAACAGAAAGAGCGTGTTTGTAATCCGTCTCCAAAAACTGTAAGATCTTCTCCTCGTAGCGCTTGCCCAATAAAAGCAGGGATAACACGACCGTCATTGAGTCGCATTCTCGGACCATAAGTATTAAAAATTCTTGCAATACGTGTTTCTATGCCATGAAAACGATGGTAGGCCATGGTGATCGATTCTTGAAAGCGTTTCGCTTCATCGTATACCCCACGAGGGCCAATGGTATTTACATTTCCGTAATAGGTTTCTTTTTGCGGGTGCACTAACGGATCACCGTATACTTCGGAAGTAGATGCGATCATAAATCGCGCATTTTTCTCTTTCGCCAACCCTAATAAATTATGCGTCCCTAAAGACCCCACCTTAAGGGTTTGAATAGGGATTTTTAAATAATCTATAGGACTCGCAGGAGAGGCAAAATGTAAAATATAATCTACATTACCAGGTACGTGAACAAATTTGGTAACATCATGGTGGTAAAAGTCGAAGTCCTCTAACTGAAAGAGATGTTCGATGTTGCGTTTATCTCCAGTAATAAGGTTGTCCATACCAATCACTTTATATCCTTCGGCAATAAATTTATCGCAAAGGTGTGATCCTAAAAACCCAGCAGCTCCAGTAATTAAAACAGTTTTTTTCATGTGTTTTTTTTATACTTTCTGAAATTTTATTGGTTCAGAAAATAGTTTGTTACCCAACATCGTTTCTACCAATCGAAATATATGTAAATGCCTCGGCTTGCATATCGTTTGTATTGTATAGGTTTCTACCATCAAAGATGACAGGTTGCTTGAGAAGTTGCTTCACTTTTTCAAAATCTGGTGTTCTAAAAATACTCCACTCGGTACAAATGCATAATGCATCTGCTCCATCTAAAGCTTCATACATGCCTGAAGTGTATTTGAGTGAGTCTCCAAAACGTTTTTTGATGTTTGGCATTGCTTCAGGATCAAACACTTGTAAGGTAGCACCTCTTTCTAAGAGCCCTTTCATCATATATAAAGAAGGTGCTTCTCTAATATCATCTGTTTCTGGCTTAAAAGCAAGTCCCCAAATAGCAATGGTTTTACCGGTTAGATCGCCCTTAAAATGACTTGTTATCTTAGGGAGTAAAATTGTTTTTTGAGAATCATTTACTTGAATAACCGAGTCTAATATTTTGAAATCATAGGCAGCATCACGTCCTGCTTTTTGTAATGCTTTTACATCTTTTGGGAAACAAGATCCTCCATAGCCAATACCAGGGAATAAGAATCTTTTTCCAATTCTAGAATCGGTTCCCATACCTACACGTACCTTGTCAACATCTGCGCCTACCTTTTCACAGTAGTTGGCAATTTCATTCATGAAGGTAATCTTGGTCGCTAAAAAAGAGTTAGCAGCGTATTTGGTAAGTTCTGCACTCTTTTCATCCATGGTAATGATTGGGTTTCCTGAACGCACAAACGGACTGTATAATTTTTGCATTAACGCCGTTGCTCTTTCACTACTAGATCCAATCACAATACGTTCTGGTTTTAAGAAATCGTCTACCGCAAATCCTTCTCTTAAAAACTCCGGATTAGAGACCACATCAAAATCGCAAGAAGCATTTTTGGCGATGGTCGCTTGTACTTTTTCGGCAGTACCTACGGGCACTGTACTTTTGTCTACAATTACTTTATAGCTTTTAATTTTTTGACCAATGTCTTCACTTACACCTAAGATGTATCGTAAATCTGCACTTCCATCTTCGTCTTCAGGGGTGGGTAAGGCTAAAAATACAATATCGCCATGGTCTAGGCCTTCGTCCAAAGAGGTGGTAAACGTTAATCTTCCCGCGTTGATATTGCGTTCAAATAATACATCTAAGTGAGGTTCATAAATGGGTACAACACCGTTTTGCATTTTGGTCACTTTGTCTGCATCAATATCTACACACACGACTTCATTTCCCGTTTCGGCGAGACAGGTTCCTGTTACTAAGCCTACATATCCAGTTCCAACTACGGTTATTTTCATAGAAAATTTTATTTAGTCATTTCCGCGAAAGCAGAAATCTAATTTTTTTATTTTTTATAAGATGCTGCAAAAATACACTTTGCTAGCTTTTTATGCTTCTTTTGGGGCATCGATTTCAGTATAAGTGCGGTTTGCCAATACAATTATGAGTATTAATCCAACATAATACACACCTATTTGACGATGAAAGATATTTTCAATCATGGCATACTCAATAAATGTGCATAAAATAGCTGTTTGAAAAAAGTGCTCTCGATTTTTCATAAAGGTCCAAACTAAAAACAAGCCAAAGAATAGCAGCCCCACATATCCACTACTTAGTAGGATATCCAAAAATTGATTATGACTATTGTATCGTTGCGACACAAAGAGTTCTTTTTTTTCTGGATTAGATATTTTTGCATCATAGCAAAGCGCCAATGCATCTTTAGTTGCTTTAAAGCCTATTCCGTTTAAAGGAAGCGCTTCGTTTTTTAATATTTCAGCACTACAACCCCACGTAATTAATCTTGTTTCTGTGGTGTGTGACGCTTTTAGATTTTTGTTTAAAAAAGAGGCAAATGAAATAGGCGTTGTGCTTGTTTTTTGTTGCTGAAATTTTAGATAAAATAACCCAGCTATTAAGAGACCCACAAAACCAATAGCAATGGGAATACGAATGTTTTTTTTGCTGCCGTACACTTGACGCAATAATAATAGCCCAAGTAATATAAGTCCTGCAATTTTTGAAATCACTAAGACAATAAACAAGAGGTTAATGATAATGGCGGCTAAATAATACGCATTGTGTGGATGGTATGTTTTGCGCATAGAACGGTACGAAAACAAAATACTTAATACGCTTATGAGGCCAAGATACAACCTGTCTACCAGTAGTGCTTCTATCATCATGCGACTATCTCCAAACATGAAATTTGGGTTGGTGTTGGCGCTATACACAATACTAATTACCGAAAAGACAATGGCTGCAATGGAGGAGGCGATCACTGCTTTTTGCACTTTTCTATCGTATTGTATGGGGAGGTATAAAATCACGAGGCCCAGTGCAATCGCTATTTTTTTTAGTACGGTGACATCTGTTTCAAATCTCCCAGAGAGTAGGCTATTGAGTACAAGATACCCGAAGAATAATAAGAATAAAAAGAAAGGGACTTTTTTAATTTTCTGAAAATGCTCTCTTTTAATAATTGCCGGAAAGGTAATGGTAAGGATGATGAGTAGAATATTTGGCAATGCACGAATGTAATCATCAAAAGGAATGATGAAAAATAAGAGCATAAATGCAAAGGGGTAAATAGAAGCAAGTAGTATTCTCATAATATTTCCGAAGCCATTAAAAGGCTCAAGGTACTCAACAATGTGCAGATAGCCTTATGCCTTTTTAAATTTTTCTTTGAGTACCAAATAGATAAATTTACTGTTCCCAATTAGGTATCGTTTCCACATGCGCTTGGGTTCTTGTAAAAATCGATAAAACCATTCCAATCCGGCATTTTGCATCCAAACAGGAGCTCTTTTGGTGACACCCGCAATGACGTCAAAACTACCGCCGACGCCCATTTTAAAATTAACGTTTTTCAGGATTTCTTGATTTCTGTACAAGAAATTTTCTTGAATAGGAGATGTAATGGCTACAAAGAGGATGTTAGCCTTACTTTCCACAATACTTTGGGCAATTTCTGTTTCTTGGTCTCTTGTAAAATAACCGTTTCTGTATCCAGCAATAACAGATGCGTCATATTTGTTCGTGTAGTTTTTGATAACACCCGTTACGACTTCTTCTTTAGCCCCTAAGAAAAATATTTTATATCCTTCTTTGTGAGACATTGCAACCAAATTTTCTAACAAGTCTATCCCTGCTACTCTTTCTTTTAATGGCTTTCCTAGAAATTTAGAAGCCCAAATAACAGCTTGTCCATCTGCTTGTATTACCTCGCTTATTTCGATGCTAGTTTTTAACTCAGGGTCTTCATTTATTTGAATAATTTTACCCGCATTGATATCGGCTAGGTTTATGCTTTTGTTTTGCGAAATAACATCCTTTACCATTTCAATGGTTTCCTGCATCGTAAGGTTGGCGATGGTGTTATTTAATATAGAAATAGTATTTAAATTCAATTGTATTGTTTTAATTTCCTAACGAAAGACTAATGTAATACCGAATGATAAAGATTTACATAGCGTTCTACATTTTTTATCCAACTTTTATTATCAATTACGTATTGTTGCGCATTTGTTATAATACGGTCCTTTTCGTTGAGGGGCATAGCGCTTATTTTTAAAAGAGCATCTTTTAAGGATTGTTTGTTTTCTGCTTTAAACAAAAGGCCATTTTCATTGTGCGTTATTATTTCTTTGATACCGCCAACATCACTCCCAAGCACTAGCTTTTTATATGCAAAAGCCTCTAGTGGTTTTAAGGGCATTACAGAGTTTGTAACATTATTACTTAATCTTGGATTTACAATAATGTCTATAGTGTTAAATGCTTCGTGGATTTTATCTGAATCAATACGCCCTTTAAAAACAATATTTTTTAAATCGGGTCGTGATTTTATTTTATCAATAACGTTAGCTTGACTAATACCGCCACCGTACAATACTAGATCAAATACATGACCTTGATCTGCTAATTCTTGAAAAGTTTCAACAAGAAATTCGATTCCTTCATATGCTGTTAAGGTTCCAATATAACCAAATACCATTGCTGTATTTTCTTTTTTAGAAGGTACAATGCTATTGTTAATTAAGGTAGTGTTTATAGCATTGTTTACAACAGTACTGTTATTAAAATGATATCCTTTTTCTGTAAAATAAGTTCTTAGTTTATCATTTAAAAAAACCGCATGTGTCGCTTTTTTTAAGGTAAACGCTTCGATTTTAAGGAGTAAAGATTCTGTGTATTTTTCAAAACGATTTTTTACAGTTTCTTTTTTCTGAAACATCCATAGCGATCTAAATTCGTAAACCACAGGTTTTTTTAGCAATTTGCCAACAAGAATAGACGGGATACCACAAAAAAACATGGCGTGTGCATGAATGATGTCTGGCTTCTCCTTTTTTGTAAGTTTATACAAAGCAATTGCAAAGGTTACAATCGAAAATAATTTACCAATTCTTGATAAAATACTTTTTTGTTGGTCTGAAATAGAATTAATCTTTGTTTTTGAAGTTCTATAATAGTTAATTGAATGAATTTGATCACAAGCAGTACCAGTTACTGAATTTTGAAAGGGAGATGTTATAGCAAGTACATCAATACCTTTTTCTTTTTGTGAAAGTAAGATATCTCTACTTCGAATACTAGATCCAGAAATTTGAGGTAGCGATTGATATAATACGTGAAGAACTTTCAATTTAATTTATTGTAATGTGTTTATAAAAATTTATATTATAGCTTTGCAAAGCTACATTAATCTATGACTGTTTTACCTAAAATAAATAAACATTTTGCTGGACTTTTTTTGCTCATATTTTTTGTTGCAAGCCTCCCTTTAAAAAATAATATAAATAGTATTGCAATTATATTATTGTCTGTTTATAGTGTTTACTTTCAATATAAACATCGTAGTTTTAATAAAGAGATATTCAAAAAACTTTTCCCTTTTGTACTCTATTTTTTAATGGCCTTACTAAGTGTTTTATACTCTGAAGATGTTTCTAGGGCTTTTAAAACAATAAATAGATTACTCCCTTTCTTGCTTTTCCCTTTTGTTTTTTCTACACTATCGATACAAAAAAAGGAGATATCTGTTCTATGTAAGTTCTTTGCAATTTGGATTGTTTTTCTATGTCTGTTCTCGCACACGCAAATGCTTATTAAGCTATACAATAATAACGATGTGTTGTTTAATTTTTTTAATAGCCATTACTCATACATGAGTTTGTCTAATGAGACTTTGGGCATCCATAGTACATATTACGCTTATTTTGTCCTTATCGCGATTATTCTTTTTGTAGACCTACTTATAAGAGAGCATTCTTTGAAATGGAAAGTTATATGGCTCTTAGCAATAGGCTATCTAACATTTTTTATTTTTCACCTTTCGGTGCGATTACCTATCGCAACACTTTTTCTACTCTTTAATATTGCCATAGTGTATTATTTCATGAAGAAAAAGGCATTAAAGAAAGGAGTATTGTATTTATTGTTACTATACGGACTTACGTTCTTTGTAGGATATAATGTGAGAATTACACGATATCGTTTTCAACAGGTCTTTGGGTTTACTTATGCTGGCGGATATGAATACAATGATGGAGCAAATAAACTAAAACAGTGGGAGGCAGGAATAAAGGCAAATACAAATGTACTTTTAGGAGAGGGAATTGGTGATGCTAATAATAGCATATATGCTTCTAATAGAAATTTAGGTTTAGATGAATATGCCGAAAAAAAGTACAATGCTCACAATCAATACATACAAACATATGTTGGTATAGGAGTGCTTGGAGTACTTGTTTTGTTATGGATATTTGGAAATAGCTTGGTCAGTTACTTTAGGCGACGAAACTTTGTAGGGATTCTATTTGTAACTAGCTCATTCATGCTTTTTATTACAGAATCAATTTTAGAAAGACATCATGGAATAGCCTTATTTTCTTTTTTAGTTTGCTTTTCTTTTCTGATGAATCCGACAAAAAAAACCTAACATTTCAGAATTTAATCTTCAAACTTTATCACTTTAATAGTACCATCTGGTAATTTTATTTTTAATTTATTGTCGTTAGCGTCTAAAAATATAGTTCCGTATTCGTTGTTATACTCAATTTCTTGAGGAGCTACTTTTTTAACACCAACTGATGTTGTAAGTAAATTTGAAGATAATCGCATGAGGTTATTCTTCAACCTTTCTAAATGAATATCGAAATCGTTCACCCCGTCTCCCCAATTTAGTTTACCACTATTTTCGAGACTAAAATTTGGTGCATAAGATGCTTCTGAATCTCTTAATGTTGTTTGAAAAACAGTCTCTTTGTTTGAGTCGTTTTGGTATTCAATAACACTATTTTTATTGTACACTTTAGAGGTTCCTTCGGCTGTAAGGTCATCATAAAAACTTGCTTTCTGAGAGGGATCTCCATCAAAGGTTATTTTTTTAGTGTTTTCATTTAATAGTTTCCAATGGCTGCCTTTAATAACAGTACCTCTTGCTTCTTTTCCTAGATGTATTACAGATTTTGTGTCTACATTTTTAACACCAAAAAAGTAATTTGAAATAATAGAAGTTCCTACAGTATATTCTATGTCAATTTCGTGGGCATCATCATTATAGATTCCATTTCCACCAAAAAGGCTTCCAATAATTAAAGGGGCGTCTGTATATTTACTATCGGTCCCTTGAATTTTAATGCCTCCTTGTCTGTTTGCATTAAAAGAACAGTATGATACTACTGTTTGTTCACTTGCATATAGACGAATACCATAATTTCTATTTCTAGTAAATTGTGTGCCTAAAATAGTACAGTTAGAGGCAACCCAGTTTAATAAGATACCACTTTCTCCATTATTAGAAATAGCGCAATTATTCACTTCTAAATGATTAGACAAGAGCGAAACACGAATACCATAGCCTTCGTTGAGTTCTATCGTAGAATTTAGAACAGAGAGCATAGAACCATCTTCAAAAAAAATACCGTCTCCTTTGTGTCTATAAATAGTTACATCTGAAACTACAATAGCATCTCCTCTTTGGGCAAATCCATCTCCATCCCACGGATCTGCAAATTCATTATTAAATGCGTATGCAATATGAATACCATTATTTCCTCCTCCAAGTTGGGCCTTTATGTAAAGTTTTTTAAACCCCATACCATGCACTCTATTTTCATTGGTACCAATGGCTTCGATGGAATTTTTATTATCTGAAATATTATAAATCACAGAGCCGTCTCCTTCACCTTCAAGTTGTACTTTGTTTTGCATACGAATAGTATCATCAATGATATAGGTTCCAGCAGGAAAATAAACGGTTCCTCCTCCACTTTGGTTACAAAAAACAATGGCTTTGTTTATGGCTGTTTGATCTGGAATGTTGTCATTCGTTTTTGCGCCAAACCATTGTGGGAAAAAGCGATCTGTGGTTGGCTTCCCTGTAACGGTAAGACCGCTACTTGTGTCAAAAATTTGATGCAGCCCGGCTTGGATACTTGCATTAACATTTATTGTTCCTTTGCC
The DNA here is from genome assembly GCF_058147145.1 of Patiriisocius sp. 208BN25-11. NCBI lineage: Bacteria > Pseudomonadati > Bacteroidota > Flavobacteriia > Flavobacteriales > Flavobacteriaceae > Patiriisocius > Patiriisocius sp. 208BN25-11. Next base: position 257,641 of record NZ_JBYVJY010000004.1, on the reverse strand, counting down.
TTTAAAAAGACCACTAGTTTCAAAAACTAGATGAATGGATGCGGGTATGGTGTGTTTTTTTTTGAGAAGAACATTTCCAGTAACTTTAAGGGTACAAGATTTTGAGCCAATCTCTCTTAAAATAGATTTTAATTGTTTGTCTGTGGTGGCTTCCGTTAAAATATATTCGCAGGGGTTTTGAGAGAATAGGGTGGATGTGGCAATGAGGAATGTTAGGAAGAGAAGGATATGTTTTTTCATTGTATGTGAAGTTGTATTTCTTACAATATACTTAATACCTTTTATATATTACAATCTTCATTTAGGACATCTTAATTATTGGCATTTAATATGTTACTAATGTCAAAACTAATTTCATTAAATAGAAATTATTCACTATGTTCAGGTGTAGAAAATGAAATCGGTGTGGATTTTTAGTTAATTAAACTCATTCTTCAACTTTAATGATTTTAGCTACAGAAACATAAAAGAGTATGATGATATATGCTACGAGGTATTCAAACTTGAAAAACCCGCGATGGTATAAATGTAAAAACTGTGTGAGTGTAATTACATATAAGAGTTTGTTTACGTCACTAAAGAATGATTTTTTGTAGAAATAGTAGATAAGTAACGAGATAAAAAATAATACGACAACCGTTCCATATTTAAAATCCATATACAAAGCGCCAAAAATTCCAGGGGTAATACCGCCTCCAATTCTAGAGTTGTATAATTGTTTTGAAAGTAAAATACCCGGAGATATTTGCTCACCAGGCAGCAGCGTGGCTATTTCTGAAAAGAAGATGGGATAATCGAACCATTTATTGTAAAAGTTGTTACTCACAATTTTTTCGGTAATACCCACAGTTTCTCTAAGTGAAAAATACAAAGGAGCTATTAAAATATAATACCAAGTAACTTTTGAGAAATAACGCATTACCAAGTCGTTTGTTGAGATAAATGCATCCGAAAATATTCTTCGTGTGTAATAGGTTATTTGTATCAATAAGAAGGAAAGGAAACCATACTGATAGATTCTAAATTTATACTTTTTCCAGAGGTCACTATCGCGTAAGTAATAGCGTCTATTTCTTGGAAACCCCTTTAGAATAAAAAGGATCATTAAGGACATGACTATAATTAAAACCGTCCCTCTACTCCCAATAAAGAATGGTGGTATGAGTGGGAGAATGATAAAAAATAAGATATTCTTTTTGCTAAATTGAGATCTATTGAAAAAGACTATAAATAGTGGAATGTATAAAGTAGATTTTAAAATGTACGCTATTTTAGGATTTAAAAAGAAACGTAATTCTTGGTTCACAAGTATGTTTCCAATACTAACATATACATACGCCAAGATAGCAAATACAATAAGCAAATGCAGTAAAACAAAATCTGTAAGCCTTTTTGTAACGACCAGTTTTGAATACGGCTTTGGGATTAATTTTGCATTAAAATTTCCGATAGAAAATAAAAACGGAAGTAAAATACAAATGATCCCTATCGTGTAGAGCCTTAATGTTTCAAATGATATAATACCCCTGTAGGTCGATATATTAAGAAAAGGGATAAAGTAATATAGAAACAAAAACAACGCAAGAAACTTCGTATTTAGTGATTTTCTAACAACAACAACTGTAAACAGAAATAAAGAAAATAAGATATGCGTTAGTTCATAAATTTCGAACGGGATAGTAATTATTACAGTGATAAGTAAACACACTAACAGGGTGTCGTGCATTTTTTTGAATCTAACTAATTTCATTACTGCTTATTTTAAAATTAGTATAAAGTAATATGCATAAATATAGTGCTATTGGCGCATTATTAAAAAATGTTCCTGAGAGAAAAGCAATACTTAAAAGTAATGTTATTTGTACTTTTCCAAAACGATCTAAGCTTGTAAATTTAATAATATGCTTAAAATAATACCCAAGGTAGATACACCCTCCTAGGATGCCAAAAAACAAGAATACATCTATAAAATCAAATTCTACACGATATTTTGTAAAGTTAGTGCCACCCACAATATAGTTTAAAAAAGACCAATGCGCTTCTACCATGTCTAAAAGATCAGTCTTTAAATTTATATTTCGATAGGAAGTTGCCATAGTGATAAATCCGCTTTCATTATAGACGGTAACCAAGACTTCAAATGTCTTTTCTAAAACAGATAGAATAGCATTTTTAAAAATTAAAAATACAAGGAAAGCGCCACCTACTAAACCATAAAATAATTTGCTGAGGTAAAATTTATAGACTACAAAAAGATGTAGCAGTGTCAGAAATGTAAATAAGAGTAATGCTTTTGTGCCTACTAATAAACTTGCTAGAGAAGCAACTATAAATAGTACTTTATAGCGCATAGCGTGATTCCATTTATAAGCCAAATAGCTAAGTGATATGGCATAAAAAAATGTTGAAATGCTTGGTACTAAAAATAACCCACTAAAACCAAAACGTGTGCCTTGGTAGGTTTGAAACATCTTAATATCAAACAAAAAACCTATAAAAATAAGAACAGTATTTACGATAATGATCCACTCAAAAGCGGTGAGTACCTTTTTGTTTATAGGGATGTTTTGTATGCCATTGTAAAAAAGAAGTATGGAGAAAATAAATAGAAATCTCGAGAAGAAAATGAAGTTTTTAAAGAGGTGTTCTTCAAAGCCATAAGGTGAAAAAACATAGTGTCCCACAAAAAAGAAACCTGTAAGCACGGTAATAAACAAAAGAGTTTTTTTTCTAAAGGGAGTTAGGTGTAACAGACTTACTAGAATGCTTATTCCAAAAAATAAACCTCTTGTAACCGCACTAAAATTATGAAAATCGCAATGTGCATATACACAAATTTTCACCATTGCATCACCCACAAATAGGAGCAACAACACGAATAGAAGCGAAGTACTGCTTTTTGTAAAAGAGATGATTTTTTCTTTAAGCATTTGCGCCTATTTTTTTTAGTACTCTGCAAGGATTTCCAACCACCAAAGATCCGTTTTCAATATTTTTATTCACCAAAGTATTAGCTGCTATAACGCAGTTGTCTTCAATAGTTACTCCTGGAAGGATGGTAACATTAGAGGCAATCCAAACATTTGAGCCAATAGTAACTTTTTTTTGAGTGTATCCTTGTTGGTAGATAGGCGTGTGTACATCTTCAAAATTATGATTCTGACTATAAATAGTAACGTTTGGACCAATTAGAACATCATTCCCAATTTTAATTCCGCCTCCAGCATGTAGAATACATCTTCTGTTTATGGACACATTATCTCCGAGCTCTAATTTGCTAGGAGAATCAATATGTGTGTGGTCCCAAATACGTACTTTTTTACCATTTTTATAGGGTAAACACATATTTCTAATACGGCACCCAATGCTACCAGGAATAGCTTTTAAAAATGATAATACCCATAACTGTAGTTCATACATCATATGCTTTCATTTTTAATTGTTTTAAAGAATTATAATACCAAATAATAATTCTTGAAACCCAAATTAATAATATAGACAGCGTTACAATTTCAATGCTAGTCATATACGAATATCCAATCCATAGTATTAGAACAATGAAAAACAATGATTGAAAATTTGCATTTCGTATCAATTTTACTGAACCAATAGCGCCAAGTACCGAGGATAGTAGGCTATAATTAATTCTAGTGACTCCTAAGAGCACTAACAAAATAATCAGTATCCAATCTCTTTCAAAAGAAATAGCAGGAATCAAATCAACCTTATTTAAGAGCCAAGAAATACCTATAATACCAATAGCAAGCACAATTGAAAGCACATTAATTCTTACTAACTTCTTCGTTACTATTTCAACAGAAGCATTGGTTTTAAAATATACCAATTCTTTAAAGCCAATATATCCTTGAAGCAATGAAAAGGGAAAGTAAAAAATGGTCGACAGATAAAAATAGTTTCCAAACGTTTCAGAACCGAAGGAACCTTTAATAAAAAAGCGATCAAAAAATGCAATAAAAGTTAGTGTGAGCATTGATAGCGTGAAATGAAAACTGTATCCTAAAATTGTTTTTAATTTTAAGTCGATAGCATACTTTAAAGCAGTGTTTTTTAGCATATACACAGTAAAAACTACCCAAATAATAATACAAGCATATGAAAACAACTCAATAAAATAAGTGATGTCTTTTCCTTGTTGCAACAGCAGGAATAGTGCAATAATTAATAGCAAAAACTTCCAAGCATTATTTACAAATTGTGCAAATGTAAAATCACTTTGTATTCTTAAAACGTTGTAATAGAACATTGTCATAGCGCTTGCAAATGTGAACAGTAAGAGCACCCAGTAGTTAATTTCTAAAGTAAAAAAATAACTAACAAAAAAGAAACTGAGCAAGCTACTAGCTATCAAGCCAACTCCAATAATACCTACAATAACTTTTTTGTCAATTTTTATGACTGAATTTTCAGAAACTTCGGCAATCCTCATAAATACTTGTTCGAGCCCTAAAAGACCAAAAGAAATACAAAGCTGTAAAAAGGTTATAAATATGGAATATTCTCCATATTCAGCATCGGTTAAGATGCCTTTTAAAACAATATTTGTAAGAAAAACAGAACCAGCCCCTACTATAATTAATAGCAATGAGAAATGTTTTTTTATAAGAATTAAAAGTCTCAAAAAGTAATTTTATAAAACCAGAATAAAATCAATGTCATAAAAAATCTGATTGTTTTTTATGCATTAGCTTCCTTCTCTTTAGCAAGGACTTGAACTTTTTTATATGTATTTAATATCCAAACTAAAAAGGTAAAGAGCATTATAAATAGAATGGGATATAATACATATCTCTTTTTGTAAATTGGAATGACATCTACAATAATGTTGTAATCATTCATATTTACAAATGCATTCTTTGAAAAGACAAGATTTTCTTTTAATTCAGTATTTAATTTTTGAAGCTTTGCTTTTTCTTTAAGAATACCATCATAACTGAAGTTCTTATCTACAACAACCAATTGATTGTTAGAAGAAGGTAAGCCTATGCCAGTACCACTATATTTAGAAATAGCAGAATCAATTTGTTTGATGGAAAATTCATTCATAGCAATATTATCTTCCAATAACGTCTTTCCTACTCTTGCTTTTTCTTTTATAAGCGCATTAGAGTTTAAATAAGAATAGATATTATCTAATGTCTCTTCAGTACCATATGAAGATAGTTTCACTTTTACTTCATGGTATTTGTAATCTGCATTAAAAGATTCTGCAATAGTTTCATCATCTTTATATTCTACATTTCTTAATAAAGATTCTAAAGCTCTTTCGTTATCAAGAAATTTCTTAAGAAGATCTCCAAAATCAACAAGAGGGGCAGTTTCAATTTTTTTTATTTCAATAGAATCAGATCTAAAACCATGCTTTGCTAAAAAAACGCGATCTCTCGTTTTTGTTTTCTCAGACAAAGTGTTTAAGGCGTTATATGCATAGACCGCAGTTTTATAATTGGTCAGCATTATGAGTGTTGCACTTTTTTGAGATTTTCGATTTACTTCACTAAAATAGCCTAAGACAATCCCTGCAATTAAAAGACCTAAAACAATATACCAATTTCTAAAAAAGAACTGAATACTATTATAAATACCAATAGAGGCATTTTTAAACAGTTCTTGTACTTTTCTTAGTATAAACCCTAAATCTATCTCATCATTAGTTGTTTGTGACATATTATATTAATTTTTGTGCTATTAAATTTTTTAAACTTGTTCTCCAGTCTACAATGGTAACAGGAGTATGTGTTGTTGCCTTGGTACAATCCATTACGCTATACGCTGGTCTTTTTGCAAAAGTAGGGTAATGGTTGGTCTTTGCAAGGCTTAGGTACTCTATTTCACCTGTTATTTCAAAAATGGCTTTTGCAAAATCATACCAAGTTGCTTCGCCACTATTACTAACATGGTAGGTTCCATAGTTCGTGTTTTTAGTAGCAATGATCTCTAGTATTGCTTTTGCTAAGTCATTTGCATTGGTGGGTGTTCCCGTTTGTTCTGTGGTAATCGTTAGTTCCTTTTTTTCTTTTGCAAAACGCAGCATCGAATTCAAAAAGTTATGCCCGTATTGACTATACAACCAAGATGTTCTAAGTATAAAATGGTTGCTCCAAATTTCTTGAATATATTGTTCTCCTTTTAATTTAGAGGCACCATACACATTAATGGGGTTGGTAGCATCGCTTTCTATATAGGGAGTTTGCTTGGTGCCATCAAAAACATAGTCTGTAGAAACATGAATTAAAACGGTGTTTGTTTTTTTACATGCTTCGGAAATATGCTGGGCTCCAAGGGCATTTGTTTTAAATGCAGCTTCTTGCTCGCTCTCTGCTTTTTCTACATTGGTATATGCGGCTGTATTGATACAATAATCAAACATGTGTTTTGAAAAATAGTCAGAAACCGATGTCTGGTCAGAAATGTCAATACTGGCTCTCGTAGCAAAGGTGAATGCGATATCTGGATACCCTACCGAAACAGCTTTCAAACAGTTCCCTAATTGTCCATTGGCTCCAGTGACGAGTACTTTTTTCATGCTGTTACTGCGCTAAAAGTTGGAAGCTCCAAGTCTTTTTCTGAAACTATGATGTCCTCACTATCAAGCTGCCAATCTAGAGCTAAGGTTGTGTCATTATAGATAATACCACTTTCACTTTCTTTGTTGTAAAAGTTATCACACTTGTAGGCAAATAGGGTGTCTTCTTCAAGTACAGAGAACCCATGGGCACATCCGCGAGGGACAAACAATTGTTTTTTATTTTCGGCAGAAAGTATCACAGCGATGCTTTTTCCAAAACTCGGACTCCCTTTTCTCAAGTCAACAGCAATATCTAGCACTTTTCCTTGCACCACACGCACTAACTTTGCTTGGGCATGATCCCCAGTTTGAAAATGTAAGCCACGAACAACCCCATATTTTGAGGTAGACTGATTGTCTTGAACAAAAGACACGTCCAATCCAGTGTGTGCTGCAAATTGTTGTTTATTGAAAGTTTCAGAAAAGGTACCTCGCGCATCTTCAAACACGCGTGGTGTTAGGATAAAACAGTCTTTTAAGTTGGTTTTTTCTACTGTCAAAATTTGTTTTTTAGTTTAGCAATTTTAATTTTCCGTCATCCGTCATCCGTCATCCGTCATCCGTCATCCGTCATCCGTCATCCGTCATCCGTCATCCGTCATCCGTCATTTAGTCCAGCTGCATTAAATGTTTTCCATAGCCACTTTTTAAGAGTGGTTTTGCTAGCGCATGTAATTGTTCTTTATCAATAAAACCCATCTCATAAGCGGCTTCTTCGATAGCGCCAATTTTTAAACCTTGGCGTTCCTCAATGACTTCCACAAATTGAGAAGCTTGCATTAAAGAAGTAAAGGTGCCTGTATCTAACCAAGCAGTACCTTTGTCTAAAATACTTACGCTTAACTTTCCTTGTTCTAAGTATACATTATTTACATCGGTGATTTCTAGTTCTCCACGATGGCTAGGTGCAATATTGGATGCAATTTCAACCACGCTATTATCATAAAAATAAATGCCCGGCACCGCGTAATTAGATTTTGGGTTTGCAGGTTTTTCTTCAATAGAAAGTGCTTTCCCAGCGGCATCAAAGGCAACCACACCGTAACGTTCTGGGTCTTGAACATGGTAGGCATATACAATGCCTCCATCTGGATTGTTGTTGGCTTGTAACAATTGTTTTAGTCCAGAACCATAAAAAATATTATCTCCTAGAATAAGCGCAACTTTGTCATTGCCTATAAATTCTTTTCCAATAATAAAGGCCTCTGCCAATCCATTGGGTTGGGCTTGCTCTGCATACTGAAAATCACAACCTAATTTCTTTCCATCTCCCAACAACTTCTTGAATAAGGGTAAGTCTTGCGGTGTAGAAATAATTAAAATCTCTTTAATACCCGCTAGCATAAGGGTAGATAAGGGATAATAAATCATGGGTTTGTCATACACAGGCATTAACTGCTTACTTACTGCAAGTGTTAATGGGTGTAGTCTGGTGCCGCTTCCTCCGGCAAGTATGATTCCTTTCAATATGTATGGGTTTTAAGAATGTTAAAACAATCGATCGCTGTTGGCTAAATACCAAGTTACCGTTTTTTGGATGCCACTTTCAAAATTTTCATCGGCTTTCCAACCTAATTCATTTTCTATTTTACTGGCATCGATAGCATATCTAAAATCATGACCAGGTCTGTCGGTTACAAAGGTAATTTGTTCTCTATATGAAAATCCCTTGGGTTGCAATTGGTCTAGAATATCACAAATAGTGTGCGCGATATATAAGTTTTCACGCTCATTACGACCGCCAATATTATAAGTTTCGCCTAACCTACCAGTGTCTATCGCTTTTTTGATCCCCACACAATGGTCTTTTACATACAACCAATCTCTCACATTTTTTCCATCTCCATAAATAGGAATGGGTTCTCCAGCAACAGCTTTTCTAATAATGGTAGGGATTAATTTTTCTTTGTGTTGGTTAGGCCCATAATTGTTCGAACAATTGGTCGTCACTACAGGCATGCCATAGGTATGAAAATAACTACGTACAATAAAATCACTGGAGGCTTTTGAGGCGCTGTAAGGACTGTTAGGTGCATAGGGTGTTTCTTCTGTAAACAAACCAGTTTCGCCAAGTGTTCCATACACCTCGTCTGTTGAGACATGTAAAAAACGATTGGTTTCACAGCCAGTTTTAAATGTATTAGGTCCCTCCATCCAAGTTTTGTATGCTGCCTGTAATAGGTTAAAAGTTCCTGTAATGTTTGTCGCAATAAAAGCCCCAGGACCTGTAATAGAATTATCTACATGCGACTCGGCTGCAAAATGAACGACCTCATTAAATTGATGGGCAGCAAATAAATCGTTTACTAGTTGTTCATCACAAATATCGCCTTGTATAAAATGGTAGTTAGGAAGGGCTGAAACACGTTTCAAATTTTTTAAATCACCAGCATAGGTAAGTTTGTCTAAGACAAAAATTTCATCTTTTGTGTCTTCCAGAACATATTCTACATAATTAGAACCTATAAATCCTGCACCTCCGGTTATTAATATTTTTTTTGACATGAATTCTATAGACTTATTCTAATATTAATTTCAACATTTTTTCAGTGATGAGGTAGGTTGGTTTTACACCTGTGGTTCCTAAACCTCCAGAAGCTAATGTGCTTCCTGTTTCTAACGGATTATCACTTGCATAGTAGGCGTACATTACTTTTACTTTCTCACTAATACTTCCTCGTATTTTTGAAGCCGCTTGTATGGCTTTTTGATAATGCGCTCCTTCCATTTCTAAACCAATAACATTCCAAGTAGAGTTATAGAAAAATTGCAACACATCTCTATTTTGTAGCGATGTACCTAATACACTTATCATAGAACCTTTACATACGGTAATTTCATCCCCATCAAAATGAGACACTTTGAGTTTGTTTTTAAAAGGATAATTATCTGCAGTTCCTTCAAAAACGTGTGCAGAAGGAATCATAATATCTCCTTTTCCTCCTTCCAAAATCCCTGCTTTTCCCATGATTCCAATAGAAACAACGTTTAAGAAGTGTGTTTTGGTATCTGTAGTATAGGGTTTTAAAAGTTCATCCATGGTTTCGTAGGCTTGCTCTCCAAAAGCGTAGTCCATCACTATAATAACGGGTTTCTCGGTAGCTGTTTTTGAACAGGGCGGCATGTCATACGGCAAACATTTCAGCTTTGCTGTATCAAAAATTTGCACATTAATATTGGTGCCACTGGTATCTTTAAGGTAGGTCATTCCTTCCTTAAGCGCCAATTGCATGGTCTTATCACGCTGCTTAGAACTGCCAGAATCACTCAACAGTTCATACAAATGCATGCGTCCTTTTTTTGCTTCGGTAGGGAGTGCCTTTTCGGCAAAGAGACTATTCATAACACTGTGCATGTTAGCACTTACAATATGAATAGGACGTTCAAGTAATCCTTGTTGGTCTAGTGTTTCTTTAATGTCATAGGCCCATTGCTCCCCATGAATGTGATGCCCTAGACGCTCTCGTAACACCGGACTAAAGGTAATAATACGTTTTTCGTTTTCTACAATTTCGTTAATAGCACCTTTCCCTAAATGGTAAATGATACTTAAAAAACGATGTTCATTTTCTTTGCATGAAAATGCTTCATACACTTGGGTAACCTCTTCAAAAGTGCGTCCTAAAAAGTTAGCAGTGTGTGTTAAAGCAATCTCTTTGTCCTTTTGAGTTAGCTTCCCTTTTTTGTGAACCGCTTGTTCTAGTTTTTTCCAATCTCGAATTACATCTTCACCATCATTAATCACTACTTGCGACATGATTTTATGAGATTCTATGTATAAGAAAGTGAGGTGCGTAAGGATGTCATATATTTCCGAACGTCCTCTGGTTACCTCAATATTCATTTGCTCCTCATCAATACGGTAACAATTTCGTCTACGTTTTGCTGGGATGATAGGCGTAAAATGAGAATTTTTATACCCTTCATCACTGGTAAGATTAATGTATCTACATTCTTCAATACCATAAGGCAATCTGTCTATAACATAGAGTAGGCCTTGTAATTCTGTCTTTTCTTCTGCAATAGAGCCATAAATTTCGGGTCGTAAGGTGAGCAGCGCTTCTCGTAACGATTCTCCCGAAACACCCATAGGCTTATAAAACCCTCTGTTAAAGAGGTGTCGCATGGTAATGTAAAGGCGTTCGATAGCTCCTGTACTTTCTTGAGCTCTGGATCTAGTATGTGATTTCAATTTTGTCATACACGCAAAGATAACATATTCTTTTTCTGCGGAAATATGATTGGCCCAAATGCATTAGGGCATGATACATGGTAATGGGGTTGGGAGGTTTGAATGGTTTATGATATGTGTTGCATTTATTTTATATGAAGCTTCAAAGTTCCAAAGAATCAAAGAATCAAAGGGTCAAAGGGTCAAAGGGTCAAAGGGTCAAAGGGTCAAAGTTGCAAATAGATAAATTCATTAAGATACTATTTTACAATCTAAAGGCACCCTTTAAAGGCGGGGTTTTTCCTAAAAATTGAAGTTGATAAGGTAAGAAGTTTAGGTGTTTATGAGTTTATAGGTGGTAATAAAAAGTTTATAAGTTTAAGTGTTTAAGTGTTTAAGTGTTTATGCGTTTATAAGAGTGAGCTATTTTAAAACCTTGAATAATGAATAGCGAATAACCAAATCCAAGTCACTGCACTTCGGCTTCAGATAGTAGTGACAGTGTAATGATGTATTGTGTAAAGTAAGTTTAGATGTTTATAGGTTTAAGTGTTTATAAGTGGGAACTATTTTAAAACATCCCCCTAGCCCCCTTCAAAGGGGGAGTCCAGAAAATTTTATTTTGTTATAAAAACTAACAAACCATCTGCAATCTTCCTATCATTCGATAATCTAGGGACTTTATTCTGTCCTCCTAATTTTCCTTGCGATTTCATGTAAGCTTGGAAAGCTCCTTTTTGTAGGGCACTAATTTTTAGCGGTTGTAGCATATTTCCGTCGCGCAAATCTTTATAATAACTGTTTTGATGTTGCATGGCGACTTCTAATTTTTGGGCAATAGCTGCGAGATTATCTGGACTGTCCCGAAAGCTTTCGGGATCAAATTCAATAAACCATTCGTGGTAGGCCAATTCTCCTTCGTTGGGATTGGTTTGTGGTGCTACAGTAAATTCTGAAATAGAGAAGTCAAAGACATCCATGGCTTCTTTCATGGCGGTTTCTACTTCTTTGCCAATCACGTGTTCACCAAAGGCGGAGATATAGTGTTTGATACGTCCAGTTACTACCACTCGGTAGGGTTTTAAGGAAGTAAACATAATTGTGTCTCCAATATTATAACCCCATAATCCCGCATTGGTAGAGATAAGCAAGACATAATTTGTGTCGAGTTGCACCTCCCCAATGGTAAGTCGTTTGGGGTTTTCAGTAAAAAATTGATCGGCTTCCACAAACTCATAAAAAATACCACTATCTAATTGTAATAACATTCCCTTTTTGGTCTGACTGTCCTGAAATGCAAAAAAACCTTCACTAGCAGGAAACAATTCGATACTGGGTACTTTTCGGCCAATAAGCGCTTCAAACTTGGCGCGATAGGGCTCAAAATTTACACCTCCGTAAATAAAGAGTTCGAAATTTTTAAACAAATCGCCAGTCTTTTTGCCCGTCGCTTCAGTAAGTTTTTCAAAATACATTTGTACCCATGGCGGGATTCCGCTAATCACGGTCATGTTTTGGTCTTTTGTTTCTTCGACGATAGCATCAACTTTAGTTTCCCAGTCTTCGATGCAGTTGGTTTCCCAAGAGGGGAGTCTGTTTTTTAGAAGGTATTTGGGTACATAGTGGGCAACAATTCCTGAGAGTCTACCCAAACCAATCCCATTTTGTTGTGTCATTTCTGGACTTCCTTGTAAGAAAATCATTTTACCATCTACAAAGGCAGCATTTCCAGTTTCATGAATGTAACACAGCAAGGCATTTCGAGCTGCAGCAATATGTGTGGGCATCGATGCTTTGGTAAGTGGGATGTATTTTGCACCCGAAGTAGTTCCCGAAGTTTTTGCGAAATAAAGTGGTTTTCCGGGCCATAAAATATCTTCTTCTCCAGCAACCACACGATCAACATAAGTGCGCAACGCTTCATAATCTCTAATGGGAACTTTAGCAGCAAAATCTTGAGGTGAGGATATTTCAGCAAAACCATGATCCTTACCAAAAGCCGTGTTTTTGGCAGTAGTAAGTAATTCTTTAAACACTTTTTCTTGTGTTTTTACAGGAGTAGCAGCCCATCTATTGATACGATTGACTGCAATTTTTGCAAAGATTTTGGCGCCTGTAGCTTTTAATGACACGAGGGATGGTTTTGGGTTAATTAAAATCTATATAGTCTTCTGGATTCACAGGAGTTCCTTCTCGCCATAATTCAAAATGTAGATGTGGTCCTGTACTTAATTCTCCGGTATTTCCTACGGTAGCAATTACCTCGCCGCCTTTAACGATAGCACCTTGATTTTTGCTTAGGGAAGCATTGTGTTTGTAGGCCGTTATGGTATTATCACTGTGTTTTAAAATAATGACATTTCCTGTGTCTGCCGTCCATCCTGCAAAAATAACAGTACCATCTGCAGCCGCTTTTACGGGAGCGTTTTTAACAGTCACTATATCGATAGCAAAATGTTTGGTCTCTGGATTATATCCATCAGAGATGGTTCCTTTTACAGGGGCAAAAAAGACCACACCAATTTCATTGGCATTTAACAAAGGGTTGTATTTGTCTTCTTGTGCAACTTTTTCGCGCAATAAAGAATCTTCTTTTGAAGGGGTAAAATCGAAATTTGAGGCATCGAGTTTTGCAGCTTCAAGGATAGAATCTTTGTTAAATTCTACAGTTTCGACATCTCCAGACAATACTTTTCTAATAGAGATTAGATACTGCTCGTTGATGTTGATGATGTTTTGTAAAGAATCTGTTTTGTATGAGAGCTCTGTGGCTTTTTTCTTTAAAGAAGTAGAAGAATAGCCAGGAATGTATTCTCTTAAGGGTGTAAAAGCAATGATAACTGCAGTGATGGCAATTAAAAAAATGGCAAAGAGGGTGCTAAACACAAAGACATTGAGTCTGTTTAGTTTAAACGAAAAACGTTCTTCAAAAGTCTCTTCGTTAAGTACCACAAGGCGGTACTTGTGTAAGAGTTTCTTTTTAATTTTTTTAGATCGTTTTTCTTTTTTTTCCATTCAAAAAGGGTTGTGCTGCACAAATATAAAATAAACCATCATTGTGAGCAGTGTATTCTTCAAGACAAAACGTGTAATCTAAGGATTTCTTGTTACCTTTGTACTATAAAATATTGTATTATGGTATCATTAGCATTTTTCTTAGTCATTGGTTGGCCTCAAATCGTTTTAATAGCAGTAGTTATTTTACTATTGTTTGGTGGTAGAAAAATACCAGAATTAATGCGCGGTCTTGGAAGCGGTATTAAAGAATTTAAAGATGCCTCTAAAGACGAAGAAGACAACAAAATAGAGCCTTAATAGCTCCAATAGAACAATATAAAAAAACCTCTTGCATGCTGCTAAGAGGTTTTTTTATACCGTAGGGTTTTCTAATTCTTTTAAAATAACCGATCTGGTGTGGTCATTAATAGCGCGTTTATCATCTAAGGTCTTTCCTTGAGTGGATATTAGTGGAAGTATCTTTGCTCTTAAAACACCTGGGCTGCCTGTTAAAAAAGTATATGAAAATCGTTTTTTATTGTCGTGAAAAACCATAGGTGCAATAGGGATTTGGTGTTCTATAGCTAATCGAAATGCACCATCCTTAAAAGTGTCTAATACGATAGAAGTATCATCTGGAACACCACCCTCTGGGAAAATACAAATACTTAAGCCTTGGTGTAATCTCTTTTGCGCACTTTCAAACACTTCTTTTCTACTTCTTGGATTTTTTCGATCTACCAAAATACAAGTGCGTTTATAAAAGAAGCCAAAAAGTGGAATTTTACCCAGTTCTTTTTTTCCAACAAATACAAAAGGGTTTTTGGTAACGTAGAGCATCAACATAACATCTGTCATAGATGTATGGTTGGAAACAAACATATAACTCTTCTTTTTTTGATATTGAGTGTCTCGCTTAATCTTTGGAACTAAGCCCATGCCATATAATATAATGGTGGCCCAAACACGTGCCATTTTAAAAAAGGCAGGATACCATGTTTGTTTTGCAATGCTCATCAATAAGAAAGGAAACATGACCAAAATAGGAATGGCTAGTAGGATATAAAACCAAATCCTGTAGAGAATAATAAATGGATATGCCAATACTTTCATATGGGCCAAAAATACCAAATAGAAGTATCTAATAGCACCAAAAGGATTAACTTTGTGCTTTATTTTGTTTTATTAAAGAATTTTTCGCCCAAGCGAACCGCATTATGTCAAGAATACTCACTGGAATACAAAGCACTGGAACCCCACATTTAGGAAATATATTAGGTGCCATTGTACCCGCTATTGAAATGGCAAACGATCAAAAAAATGATAGTTTTTTATTTATAGCCAATTTACACACCCTCACACAAATAAAAGACGCAGCCCTATTGCGCGAGAATACCAATAGCACGGCAGCAACATGGTTAGCTTTTGGATTGGATGTTGAAAAAACGGTTTTTTATAGACAGAGTGATATCCCTCAAGTAACAGAACTATCTTGGTATTTAAGTTGTTTTTTCCCGTACCAACGACTTACCCTAGCACATTCTTTTAAAGATAAGGCAGACCGTTTAGAAGATGTAAATAGTGGGTTGTTTACCTATCCAATGCTCATGGCAGCAGATATTTTGCTGTATGATGCAGAGTTTATTCCAGTAGGGAAAGATCAACTGCAGCATATTGAAATGACGCGTGATGTAGCTTCAAGATTTCATTCGCAAGTGGGAGAAACTTTTGTGCTTCCTGAAGCTAGAGTGCAAGAACATACAAAATTAATTCCTGGACTTGACGGGAATAAAATGAGCAAGTCTAGAAACAATACTATTAATATCTTTTTACCAGAAAAAAAACTGCGCAAGCAGGTCATGAAAATTGAAACAGATAGTACGCCACTAGAAGATCCAAAAGACTGGAGTACCTGTAATTGTTTTGCTATTTATAGTTTGTTAGCTTCGGAAGCTGAAGTAGCAAGTATGAAAGAAAATTATGAAGGTGGTAATTATGGCTACGGGCATGCAAAACAAGCCTTGTACGAATTAATCCTGACAAAATTTGAAACAGAACGTGAACGCTACAATCACTTCATGGAAAACACGCACCTTATTGATGAAGCATTGCAAGTTGGTGCAAAGAAAGCAACACAAGTCGCAAATGATGTACTTCAAAGAGTGAGAGAAAAATTGGGGTATTAATGCCTCTTTTGAAAGAACTTTTTTGGGCGATGCAAAAAAGAAAGAGTTATATCTTTTGTTTAAGATGTGTATCAAATTTTGTTACTTTAGAAAGATTGAAAATTTCTTACCGCATTGTAAGACCAAACTATGATTAACAAACGCCTTCTTATTAAAAACTTACTGGCTCATAATGATGAGAGTAGTTTTTATGATAAAAAGCGTAAAATTGATCTAGGAAGCAAAGAGGGGAAAGCCAAATTTTTAAAGCATATCTGTGCGCTTAGCAATAGCAATCCAGCCAACAATAGCTATATCGTTATTGGGGTAGAAGACGCAACGAACGAAATTACAGGTGTCGATTTTTTTGACGATAGTAAGATTCAAAACCTTATCAATGCCTACCTCACCAATGCACCTATTATTACATACGAAAATGTAGCCTTTCCAACCTTACCGACACATAAGGTAGTGGGTTTGGTCACCATTCGCCCTAACGGGAAAATAACATCGTTACGCAAAAACATCTGGAAATATTGGGGTGGTTCTATTTTTTTAAGAGATGGTAGTATCTCCATGCCTAAAGATTTTGATATTGAAATCAAAGATGTAAATAGCGAACTTGTAAAGGCCATAGAAAATAAGGCGAAAAATAATATTGAGCACACCTTAGATGGAGTGATCGATTTCACCAATAAAAGACATAAAAATCTCGATGCGCATTACAAAGTATTTAAAGAACTCTTTGTGGTTTGCTGGGCGGGAACTCCCAAAATTCATAAAGGAAATACCTATTATTCTAGAGTCGATATAGAGCTAATTAATGAACAAGTACGGTTATTTTACTCGGCACTTGATGAGGTTAGTATTGCATATACAGAGGATGAGTTTGTGATTACAGAATATGTGTTACTAGGTCTTAACAATCAACATAAATATTATCCTCTAGAAGAGGTGTGCATTACCTTTCAGGAAAACGGACTCTATCAAATAGATACTACCTTATTGTTTGAGCCGCCGCAATACAATAAGAAAACACTCCATCATATTTTTAATGCCAATAATGCATTAGTGACTAAATTGAAAAATGGAATACCCTTAAGGCCTAATGAAAAACGAGATTTAAAGCAACTTCCAGCTACCTATCTTATTTGCTATCTTAACGGCTTTGAGGATGCCAAAGAAAAGTTGTCTGCCGCAAAACAAGTCTTAAAACCCTATGAAGATGTGTACGCTTCTTTTAAAGAATCTGTTCGAATTCTTCGGAAACTTAAATACAACGCTTAATGATTTCTACAAAAAGAACCCTTGTTATAGGCGATATTCATGGTGGCCTCAAAGCTTTGAAGCAAGTATGGCAACGCGCTAACATTTCCGAAGAAGATACCCTTATTTTTCTAGGAGATTATGGTGATGGTTGGAGTGAAGCTGCCCAAGTAATTTCGTTTTTAATAGGCCTTCAAAAAACCCACAACTGTATTTTTATTAGAGGGAACCACGACTATTTAGTACATCGTTATTTAGCTAAAAATGATACCAATCCTATGTGGTTAGCACATGGCGGAGAACAAACCAGAGAGAGTTATAAGGATATTTCCGAAGCAGATAAAAAAATACATATCGCCTTTTTGGAACAGTTACAAAATTATTACATAGATGGTCAAAATAGATTGTTTGTACATGCCGGTTTTACACACCAAGAAGGTCCCGAGCATGAGTTTTATTCAAATTTGGTGTATTGGGATAGAACCCTTTGGGAAACGGCTTGTAGTGTAGATCCAAACCTTTCGAAAGACAGTGTGTTGTATCCAAAACGATTGCTATTGTTTAAAGAAGTCTATATTGGGCATACACCCACTACTCGAATAAGGAAAGAGACACCCACCCAATATGCTAATGTTTGGAATGTAGATACAGGAGCAGCTTTTAAAGGTCCTTTATCTGTGATAGCTATTGAAACAAAGCAATATTGGCAGAGTGACCCTGTATATTCGTTGTACCCACTTGAAAAAGGGAGAAACTAGTTGGGTTGTAATGTGAAATCTCGAGTTTGTGTAATTACATGACACTCGTCTGCACCAACAGATATAGGGTCTGTAACCAGTGTTTGATACCCTTCAGCTTCTATGGTTAAAATGTAAGTTCCTGCACGTTCTCCCGCACCAACAAAGGTGTCAAAATTAAAATCAAGTACTTCTGTGTAATCACCATCTACAGCTGTAACCGTAATATTTTGTAGAATAATAGCGTCGGTATTGGCATCTCGTACTTGAATGCTTAATCCAAAGACAAAGATTTCTGTACAATTCGTGACTATATCCCCGGGATCGTCATTGTTATTGCAGCTTAGCGTGAGTGCGATAAGACAAAAAAGAATTAATTTTTTCATGATATTTTTTTAAAATAAAAAGAGGTCGTACAAAACAACCTCGTTATTAATGTCTGGTTGAGCGCTCCCGAAGCTTCGGGACGAAACCTACTTAGAAAATAAATTCTTTAGTTTAGTTCTCGACTGCGCTCGAACAGACTGGGAAACATTTTGTGTAACCAAAATTGAGAATGGAAGAAAAGATTATTTCTTACCGTAATCATGTTCATCCTGCCATTTTTTAAGGGCTTCCCATTTTCCTTCATAAGCCATTTTTGATTGCATAGGCCATGTTTCTGGGTTGTGTACCTTATAACGTTCTCCTTGCGCATCTAGTATGCCTTGTAAACGAGATACAGCCGCATCTCCTAACATTTGCCATGTTGTAATACCATCGGCTTTAAAGAGTTCTTCAATTTTTGGACCAATACCTTCCACCACTTTTAGGTCGTCTTGTTTAATGTTTTTTCCAAAAGCTGCTTTTGCTGCAGCAGCATCGAATGGTATTGCAGCAGCAGTTGAGGTTGCGGCACCAGCTGCGAAAGAGGAAGCCATACTTGCTCCACTAGCTCCCATAGAAGGATTTCCTGCTCCAGCAGATAATTTTGCTTTACAAGCAGCAAGATCTGCTTCTAGTTGTTCACTTTTATCTCGCCACATGTTAATACTTGCAGCATCTTGATTTGTGTTACCACCAGCTAATAATTTACCTAGTAAATAACCTAGAAGAGCACTTAATAGCCCTACAATTAATGGAATTAATATACACCAGTTCATATGTTTATATTTTTAAATGTTGTTGTTATTTTATTGTTACTTCAGTTCTACGGTTTTTGGTTCTTCCCTCTTCGGTAGCATTTGTTGCTACGGGTTGGTCTGGACCTTGAGAACTCGTGTTTATTTTAGAGGCTGCTATCCCGTTTCGTACAAAATAGCCCTTTGCAAAGTCTGCTCGTTCTTGTCCTAATCGTACATTGGTGGTTCGAGAGCCTGTATTATCTGTGTGACCCACAATAGTGACCATCCCATCTGGGTTTTTGTCTAGGTATTTTGAGATGTCTGCAATTTTTTGACGCTGTGCTGCTGAAAGATTGATGCTAGCTTGCGCGGTATCAAAATACAATACCAATGGATTTGCATTGATATTGTCACGTAATGCTTTCATGTTAGCAGCCTCTTCTTTTGCAGTATCATCTGTAGTTGTACCAATACCATAGGTGATGGGTCCTTTATAAACAGTACCATCGGGCACTAGAGATTCTGTTAATTTTCCGAAGGTATTCATTTGTCCAGAGGAGATACCTTTAGAGACAAAATAGTTTTTTACAGCATTGGCTCTAGCTAAACCAAGATTTGGATAGGCCGAGTTGTTGGTCTCTCCAGAAGTGTAAAGCCCTGTGATGTTTACGGTCTTGTTTTTATTCGCATCGAGATATGCTTGTAGTTTTCCAATTCCTGCATCTACTTGTGCATTAATAGGTATTAATGCGTCATAGTTTGAGGCGTTAAAATTGAAATTTTCATTAGCACTAAAGCTAAAGTCACCATTTGCATCATTCAATGCAAAGGCATTGTTTGTTGCAATTTTTGTGTTGGCATCTACTTCATTACTTATAGTACGTTCGGTTCTATCTCCAGCCTTGTCGGCATCTCCATCACAACAATCGTTGCAACAAAGTTTCCAATAGAAATACGTACCAATAAGTATGGTAAGTAAAATACCAAGCAAGTATACTGTTTTTTTACTCATTTGGTTGATTATTAATGGTTAATGAAATCCTAAGGTAAAAATTATATTTTTCAAAAACATACTGAGAAGCTGTAATTCGTTGAAAGTCAATATTATCGGATATACACATCAAAAAACCCGTTCAAACGTTATGTTTAAACGGGTTAAAGATTCTGAAATCTTAAAATTTCAGTATAAAACATAGACCTTCAAGTGGTTACAGGTCAAATTTGATTCCTTGCGCTAATGGCAATTCATCAGAGTAGTTCACCGTATTTGTTTGTCTTCTCATGTATACTTTCCAAGCATCAGATCCAGACTCACGTCCGCCACCTGTTTCTTTTTCACCTCCAAAAGCACCTCCAATTTCGGCACCTGAAGTTCCAATATTTACATTGGCAATACCACAGTCACTTCCTGCAAATGATAAGAATTTTTCAGCTTCTTTCATTTCGTTGGTCATGATCGCAGAAGATAACCCTTGCGCAACACCATTTTGCATATCAATTGCATTTTCTACTTCTCCAGAATACTTCATTAGGTATAAGATAGGTGCAAATGTTTCGTGTTGTACAATTTCAAAACTGTTTTTCGCTTCAATAATGGCTGGTTTTACATAGCATCCGCTTTCGTAACCAGCACCTTCTAACACGCCACCTTCAACCAATACATTTCCACCTTCTGCTTTTGCTTTTTCAATAGCAGCTAAATAAGTGTTTACTGCATCGGTGTCTATAAGAGGTCCAATATGATTCTTTTCGTCTAATGGATTTCCAATTGTTAATTGCTTGTATGCACCCACAATAGCATCTCTTACTGTATCATAAACGCTTTCGTGAATGATCAATCTTCTAGTTGAAGTACAACGCTGGCCACAAGTACCTACGGCACCAAACACAGCACCAGGAACTACAACTTTTAAATCTGCAGTGGGTGTAATAATGATGGCATTGTTTCCACCTAATTCTAATAATGATTTTCCAAAACGCTCTGCTACTGTAGCTCCTACAATACGTCCCATTCTAGTAGAACCTGTTGCAGAGATTAAAGGAATTCTTGTATCGGTAGTCATCATTTCACCTACCGTATAATCACCGTTGATGATAGAAGAAATACCTTCTGGCATGTTGTTGTCTTTTAATACTTCAGCGATAATGTTTTGACAGGCTACTGCGCACATAGGTGCTTTTTCAGAACCTTTCCAAACACATACATCACCACATACCCAAGCTAAGGCTGTGTTCCAAGCCCATACAGCTACTGGGAAGTTAAATGCAGAAATAATCCCTACAATACCTAACGAGTGCCATTGCTCTCTCATGACATGTCCTGGACGCTCACTCGGAATCGTTTGTCCGTTTAATTGTCTAGATAACCCTACTGCAAAGTCACAGATATCAATCATTTCTTGAACTTCACCGTATCCTTCTTGTAATGATTTTCCCATTTCGTAAGAAACAAGCTTCCCAAGAGGCTCTTTTAATTCACGTAATTTATTTCCAAACTGACGTACAATTTCTCCACGTTGCGGCGCAGGCATGGCTCTAAAAGATAGAAAAGCTTCTTGAGCTGTTGTAATAACTTTTTCGTATTCTTCTTTAGAAGTGGTGGTAACTTTACCAATCAATGCCCCATCTACTGGAGAGTACGAAGCGATTTCTTCGCCACCAGGATACCAAGTGTTTCCGGTTGATGTACCATGATTTATGGCCTTAAGACCTAGTTGTTTCAATGCTTCGTCCATCCCGAAGTCTTTTGCTACTGTTGACATAAAAAAATTTATTTTTTCTCTCCGCAAGCGGAAATTTTAGTTTTATTAAAAATGCTTGAATACTAAAAATTTCTTTAGAAATAGTAAGAGCATCAAACCGTTGCGCGAAGATACAATTTTGCTTAAGTACAAAAAAGGAATAACCAAATTCCAAATAAAAGATAGTTTCTTATGCGAATGCTATAGGCAACTATTTATGTGCCTATTGCGTCTACTAAAGTAGCAACCACCAATTAATTTAAAGAGTATGAGCAAAGTCATTCAATTTGGAGAAACCGTCGAAGGATACGCAATTCCTGTATTAAACGAAAGAGAAATAAGAGCATCTGCGGGGATATTATTCCTGTTAATGCTTATCTCTATACTCACCGTTATTTTTGTAAATGATTTTTTATTACTCAAATTTACGGTCATGATTTTTATGACAGATATGGCGATACGTGTATTGGTCAATCCTAAATATGCTCCCTTTTTAATACTAGGCAGGTATATCGTTAGAAATCAAGTTCCAGAATATGTAGGGGCTCCACAGAAAAAATTTGCATGGAAAATAGGATTTGTACTTTCGATTACCATTTTTTTATTGCAAAATGTAGTGAACTCTTTTAGCCCAATTACAGCACTGATTTGTTTGATTTGTTTGGTGTTTTTGTTTTTTGAAACGGCTTTCGGAATCTGTTTGGCTTGCAAATTGTACGCACGGTTTTATAAGAATAAAGTTCAGTATTGCCCTGGTGAAGTTTGCGAAATAAAAGACAGGCAGGAAATTCAAAAAACCTCTAGAGCACAATGGTTCATAGTATTGGGGTTTGTAGGCTATATTGTGCTTATATCTTTTGTACTTTATAACACCTTTAATGAACACCCTTCATCTCTATGGAGTATTGTTACGGGTTCTATTGAATGAGAATTATTTGTTTTCTTCGGAAATATGAAACTAGCAGGTAATGCTATTATTCAAAATTTGAGGCTTTAATTTTTCTTTTCCCAGTCAGCCAACTCAAAGGTGAAGATATATACGCCTTGGGCATTTTTTTTCATTTCTTGCGTTTCCCAAGCATATTCAAAAGGAATGATGCGACTTGGGTTTCCTGTGGTTACGTTACCAAAAATGATAGTAGAGATAAAACCACTTGTGCCATTTGTAAAATCTTTAGCGCTTTTTATGACAACATTATCTCCCTTTTTTAAGACATGTGCAATGGTGGTGCCTTCGTATAGTTGCGAACCAACTGCATCTAGGTATAAAGGTTCTTCATGTACAAAATGCTCATAATTATTAACTAGAATAGCGTCATTGCCTAAAATCACTTTGGTGCCAATAAATTCATCAAAAGGTGGTTGGTCAGAAATATCGTTAACTTTTGTTCGAAGTGTTAGGTATAACATCAAGCAAAAAAGAAGTAAAAGCATGAAGCCTCCACCAATGATGATCCCGATCACTTTTTTAGAGGTCATAAGATTTACTCGTCTGCCGTAAAGCGATCATCAACTTCCATCACCGTACCGCAATTGTTGCAGGTTCTTAGATCCTCACTACCATAAAAGGTTTTAAAATGAGAAAAGAAATCTGTTTCAACATCATTGAGCGGGAAGTATACTTCATGGAGTTTGTCATTACAAGAGTCACAAAACCATAAGAGGCCGTCTTTGCCCACTAATTCTTTACGGTTGCGTTCTATAACTAAACCAATAGAGTTTTCACCACGAACTGGAGAATGCGGAACTTTGGCTGGATGTAAATACATGTCTCCAGGTCCAAGTTCCATGGTTTTCTTTACACCATCTTCCTGAATGTGCACTTGAATATGACCTTCTAATTGATAGAACAACTCTTCGGTTTCATTGTAATGATAATCTTTTCTAGCGTTGGGTCCACCCACGATCATGACAATATAATCTCCAGCTTCTTTGTATAGATTTTTATTACCAACAGGTGGTTTTAAATGTTCTCGATTTTCTTCAATCCATTGATTGAGATTAAATGGTTTTTGAATGGCCATACCAATATAGTTTTGTTATCCTATAAAAATACAGCATTTTTTATCGATTTGCCTTTAGGGGTTACTTAAAATCGACAAAAGCATTGAGAATGTCTTTGATTGTTACTAGCACCATAGTTTTTTCTGAAATGTGAGTACTCGAAAAGTAGTAGGAGTTAGGAAATTTCAGAAACACGAAAAAAAAAAAAGAAACTCCAACACTATTGCTTGGGGCAAAAATACGCTGGAGCTCTTAAGGTTTAAGTAAGTAGGTAATTATCTTTTGTAAAAAAGTTGTGTAAAGTAGTATGATCCATTTGTTGTTGGGATGATACCAAAGCCAGAATGTGTGTAATCACCTTCGATAGCTCTTTTATGACTTGGACTATTTAACCAAGCTGTTACTACACTTTGGGCATCATTGTAACCAAAAGCTACATTTTCCCCCACTTTTTGAGCACCTTGATGTTTAAGGGCTTCTGTGCGATAGTGGAAGTTATCATGATTAATTTCTTCTATATCGATCATGTATTTTGTATGATCTACAGCATATGCAGATGCGTGTTGTTGGTCTTTACGAATAGCACTCATACCTAGTGTGGCTCTGTGCTCATTTACTAATTGTAAAATTTCTTCTGCCATCTCCCAGTCTGTCTCGTTGGCAAGATTTAAATCAATAGTATAATCTGTTGTAATATCATTAGAAGTATCCTCTGTTGAGCAAGAAGCTAATGAGATTAATAATACGATAGCAAGTAGGTTAGTTTTTAATAATTTCATAATTTGGGGGACAACTAAGTTTGGGGCTGCTGTCTATCCAAATATAGAAAAATATTGTACTCATACAACACTTAAGCTGATTTTAAGTGCACTTAATCGATGTTTTTACACAATTGTAGGAAAAAAGACAGCGTTTTTTCCTACAATAAATACCCGTAAATAAACAATTCATCGACGAACAACATAACATTGAAAAAAAATGAAAAAAATGAATTTTTAGCGCTTTTAGTCGGATTTTTAATGCTTTTTAGCTGTAATTCTGACAAAAAAGACACTTCAAAAACGTCAATTCCTACAAATAAAGAACAAATTATCGATGAAATGCACAGTCAAAACTTCGGAATTGTCATTCATGGAGGTGCCGGTACCATTCGCAAAGAAAACATGAGTGATTCATTAGAAACTGCGTACAAAGAAAAACTCACCGAAGCCATTACAAAAGGCCATGCCATTTTAAAAAATGGTGGTACCGCCATGGAAGCTGTAACTGCTACCATAAATATTATGGAAGACTCTCCTTTGTTTAATGCAGGGAAAGGAGCTGTGTTCACTCATGAAGAACGCAACGAACTAGACGCTTCTGTGATGGATGGTGCTACCTTAAATGCTGGAGCCGTTGCTGGAGTGAGTAGGATTAAAAACCCAATCGACTTAGCCGTATCAGTCATGAACGATTCAGATCATGTGCTACTGGCTGGAAAAGGAGCCGAAACGTTCGCTGCATTAAAAGGATATACCTTGGTAGACCCTTCCTATTTTTATACCGAGCGCCGTTTTAAATCGGTGCAACGCGCTAAGGCAAAAGCAAAACTTGAATTGTCTGAGAGCGATAAAGTCTCAACCCGCTATACAGAAGATCCTTTTATTAACGACTCAAAGTTTGGAACCGTTGGATGTGTCGTGTTAGACACACATGGCAACCTTGCAGCGGGAACCTCTACTGGAGGAATGACCAACAAACGCTGGAATCGTATTGGTGATGCACCCATTATTGGAGCGGGTACCTATGCCAACAATGCAACCTGTGCAGTCTCTTCTACAGGTTGGGGAGAATATTTTATTAGAGGTATGGTAGCCCATGATATTAGTGCCATGATGGAATATAAAGAAATTCCACTAAAAGACGCCACCCATGAAGTGATCCAAAATAAGCTTGCCAAATTAGGAGGTACAGGAGGAGTGGTATCTATTGATAAAGACGGAAATGTCTCAATGGACTTTAATACCGCAGGGATGTATCGTGCTCACATGGACGGTTCAGGAAACCTAACCCTAGGAATTTATAAAGAGAACTTCTGAACCCAATAGTAAAGAAAACAGAAACAACGTAAGCAATTAACGTATATTAAGACTTACATTTAATAGAACTAAAAATTGTATTGATTATCCCTTTAGGGTCTGGGAAAAATCAATACGGTTTTTAGTGAGATAAACCACTAAGACCTATTCAAAAAAACAATGATACAAGCTCTTATTCAAAAACTAAAAGAAACTCCAACAAAATTATACCTAATATATTTGGTAGTCTATATCCCATTTGGGTTTGTTATGAATGCCTTTGGCGAATGGGCCGAAATTGCTAAGTTCACCTATTGGTGGCAAGTGCTAACCTGCTATGGATTGTATATGATTCCAATCTCTGTACTATTAAGAGGCTATTCTTTTTTCAATCAATATGCCTATGGATTAGTGGCTATGGGGATTTTAGAATTCTTAGGCTATGCCCTACAAACGAGTTATGCCTATCCAAATAGTTTGTTAGATCAATTTTTTCAACCCCAAAATTTTGCCTTAGGAATGGCACTTTTCTTTGCTGTGTATTTCCCGCTCGGAAATTGGGTTGTTGGATCAATTTATAAACGTTTTTTTGTAAAGGAGCGTTTATAAATTTAGTACTACTTTTTATGTAACTTTGAGGGTATGCATATCAAGAAAAAATATACGGCCTTTGAAATGGCCATTTGGACCCGATTTGAAACCCTTTTATTTGTTGTAATAATTACTGCCATTGTAGCAGCATATTACTTTTTTGATTTGTCTTGGCTCAAAATACCCTGGACACCATTAGCCCTTATTGGTACTGCTGTAGCTTTTGTAATTGGGTTTCAAAATAATGCGTCCTATGATAGAATATGGGAAGCTCGTAAAATTTGGGGTGGTATTGTAAATACATCAAGAACGTTTGGGATGTTTGTTCAAG
The DNA here is from genome assembly GCF_058147145.1 of Patiriisocius sp. 208BN25-11. Lineage (NCBI taxonomy): Bacteria > Pseudomonadati > Bacteroidota > Flavobacteriia > Flavobacteriales > Flavobacteriaceae > Patiriisocius > Patiriisocius sp. 208BN25-11. The sequence goes on along the minus strand of NZ_JBYVJY010000004.1, from coordinate 230,892 downwards.
ATATGGTAAATAATCAGCATACTTCCGCTCCATTAGAAGCAGTAGAACTACAAAAAGAGATCAAAACTCTTACCTATAGGCATATTGCTTGGATGACTGCTTTAAGACATGCAATGCGAGCTTCAAAGCCATGGGAAACAACAGTAAATCATAAAACCAATAGAGAGTGGGATGTTCGAGCACCAGAAAAAGATGCAGATCTTGAAGAAGATTTAAAACCCTACTTGTCTGAAAAAGATATGACTTATGCCATGAGTAAAAATAATAAACAAACAGCCTTACTCTATGTACAGTCACATCACCTAAATGAATTAAAAGAAAAAGGAGCTATTTGGGAGTTTTCTTTTCTACAATTAGAAGGTGTTTTAGAAGAATTTTTTACGCTTCAAGGAAAGAGTGAACGTATTAAAAATTTTCCATATCCGAGACATTTTGCAACATTGAATCATTTCTTTATGTGGATGTTTGTTTTATTGTTGCCCCTGGCTTTAGTCCCTCAATTCGCTGAAATTGGATTAGAAATTGAAAAGACTCATTCATTTATTGGATCTATTTTTGTTTGGTTTTCAATCCCATTTTATGTGATTGTTGCTTGGATATTTCATACGATGGAGCGTATTGGAAGAACGGGTGAAAACCCTTTTGAAGGTACTGCCAATGATGTACCTATCTCTACCATAGCAAGAGGTATTGAAATTGATTTAAGACAAAATTTAGGAGAATCCTTAGAAGATATTCCAGAGCAATTCCCAATTAGACATCATACCCAATTTTAAGTAACTATGCCTAAACCACCTTATTATGCTGTGATTTTTACTTCCACACTTTCAGAACATCAAGAGGGCTACCTGGACATGGCCCTTAAAATGGAAGCCCTTGCAAAAAAACAAAAAGGTTTTCTTGGCATAACAAGCGCACGTCAAGAAATTGGTATTACAGTAAGTTATTGGGAGTCTGAGCAAGCAATTTTAGAATGGAAAGCAAATGTAGATCATCAAGGAGCCCAAAAACTAGGGCGCGAACAATGGTATGACAGCTATACTATTGAGATTGCCAAAGTCGAGCGGAGGTATGATTTTGTTTAAAAAAAGTAATTATCATACAATAAAAAGAAGTTAATTCGTTGTAATACAACTAACTAAACTATTATGAAACAGCTATTCTCACTTTTTTTTATCGTTCAATTCTTCATCCCAGCTAGTGGTCAAATTCAAAACAAACAAAATCGAGAACATACTATTAAATCAGTTCCTTTTAATAGCGATAGAAAAGTAAATGTGTTTCTCCCAGAACGGTATTTTCGTGATTCAACCAGTACTTTTATAGTTACATATGTGTTAGATGCTCATGACGAACAGGTTTGGAACATGGCAAAATCTAATGTAGATTATATGGTGAGTCGGTATACTATAATACCTACCATTGTAGTAGGTATTGTTTCTGAAGATAGAGGTAGTGAGTTTAGCCCGAAGAATACAACATTACAGGAACATATAGCACAAGAAGTTTTTCCCCTTATTGAAAAAAACTATAGAGTAAAACCCTTTAACGTAATTATAGGTCATTCTTGGGGTGGTGCATTTGTAGGAAACACTCTTTTTAGTGAAAAAAAGAATATGTTCGATGCTTACATAGGAATAAGCCCATCACTTGATGCCATAGATGGAAGAATTTTTGACAATGCGGTTAAAACCATGCAAGAGAACAGACCTTTAAAAAAGTATTTTTATTTTTCTTCTGGCGACGTAGGTTTTGAAAAAGGATACGTTCAGGAAGTATCCAAAATGGATTCGATATTATTAAAATATCCAAAAGATGATTTTAAATGGAAAAATAGGCGTTTCGAAGGGAAAGACCACTTTTCTGCACTCATTCCTGCAATAAATGATGGCTTAACTTCAATGAGTAGAAATTACTTCACAGATCAGCATACCCTAGAAAGGTTTGCACTAAATAAAAACAAGAGCATCCAAGAGCAAATGGATTTGTTCTATCAAGAACAGCAAGATAAGTTTGGGTTTACATTTAAACCAACAGTAAAGTATTTAAAATTTGTTGCCGATGACTTTAGAGAGAATAAGAATTTAGACGCCGCAATAGAGACGTATTTAATTGGACTTAAACAGGATAAAAACAGTCATGAACTCTTTCTTGGTTTGGCAGATACTTACCATAAAAAAGGTGACCTATTAAAGGCTAAAGAAACCTTTACAACTGCCTTAGAGGTCCTGGAAAAAAACAAAGAAAAAGTAAGTGAGCGATATTACAATAATGTTGTAAAGTGGGCGAATGAGCAACTAGATAGTTATAAAAATTAAAATCTATTTCGTTCCATTAAATTTCAAATAAGGTCACTTTAGATAAAAGATGTATTTTAGTGTGATGCAAAAATTCCTTTTTATCTGGGTTCTTAGTATTTTAATTTCCAGTTGTACTCCTTCTTCAAATACTAATTTATCATTACATGGTACAGATTGGGAGTTTTCTCCAACGTTTGGAGATGCACATAGTTCAGCTTCAGTAGCAGATTGGAAACCCGCAACAGTTCCCGGGGTCGTTCAAACAGATCTATTAAAACTAGGCGAAATTCTAGATCCTTTTAAAGGAACTAATGAAGACAGCATACAATGGGTTTCAGAAAAAAGCTGGATCTATAAAAAGGAGTTTTCTATTTCTTCGGAAATATTAGAAAAAGAGAACCATGTGCTTCGATTTGAAGGATTAGATACCTATACTCAGATTACATTAAACGATTCGATACTTTTAACAACAGACAATGCTTTTAGAAGCTATGAAATAAATGTTTCTGAAATTTTAAAAACCGAAAACACTTTAGAAGTTACATTATTTAGTCCAGACAACAAAGAAGCAGAAGAAGCTTCAAAATTAGGATACAACCTCCCCGAAGCCCCCAGAGTATTTACCCGAAAACCACAGTTTCAATACGGTTGGGATTGGGGCCCAAAAATAAAAACCATGGGTATCTGGCGTGATGTTTTCCTACTGAGTTATAACGCCGTTAGATTAAAAGGAGCCAATTTTCAAACCCATAACATTTCCGAAGGAAAAGCAGTCCTTACAGCACATATTGATCTTGCCACTTCAGACCACGAAAAATGTATGGTAGAAGTGATTAATAATACCACAGGAGAAACCTTCGAAAGGCCTGTTGAAGTTTATGGAGCCAAAGGTACATACGATGTAGACCTGAGCATAAAAAATCCAAAATTGTGGTGGACGCATAATCTTGGAGATCCTTTTTTATATGATATCACTGTCAATGTAAAAATGGGAAATACGGTTGTTGAAACGCTCTCAAAAAAAATAGGACTTCGTACCATAGAACTCATCACCGAAAAAGACAGCGTTGGTGAGCGTTTTGAATTTAAACTAAATGGCAAACCCGTCTACATGAAGGGTGCAAATTACATTCCTCAAAATATTTTTTTAGCTGAGGTACAACCTCAAGACCGCGAAAAATTATTGAACGATGCTGTAGCAGCAAATATGAACATGCTCCGTGTTTGGGGTGGTGGTGTTTATGAAGACGATTTATTTTATGAGCTCTGTGACGAAAAAGGAATCTTAATTTGGCAAGACTTTATGTTTGCCTGCGCCATGTACCCTGGGGATGAACTTTTTCTAAGAAATGTAAAGCGTGAAGCTATTGAAAATGTTAAAAGGCTTAGAGACCATCCAAGTATTGCCTTATGGTGCGGTAACAATGAAAACAGTGAAGGCTGGCATCGTTGGGGTTGGCAAGCAAATAAAACAGAAGCACAAAAAGAAGAAATCTGGAACAACTATCAAGCAGTTTTTAATGACATACTCCCGAAGGTAGTGGATAGTTTACATCCATCTGTTTCGTATTGGGAAAGCTCGCCTAAGTTTGGTCGCGGTGATAAACGCTATCAATTTGAAGGCGATGCACACGATTGGTGGGTATGGCATGATGGCTATCCCTTTGAGCATTTTGAAGAGGAAGTGCCTCGCTTTATGAGTGAATTTGGGTTTCAATCGTTTCCCAGTTATGAAGCGATTCAATATTTTACAGAGCAAGATAAAATTGATTTGAACCACCCTAGTTTTGCATCCCATCAAAAACATTCGCGCGGTTTTGCATTAATTCGAGAATACATGGAACGCGATTTTCCTGTGCCTACAAATGATGCAGATTATGTCTATGTGAGTCAGTTACTACAAGCCCATGGCATCACCAAAGGGATTAGCGCCCACCGAGCTGCAAAGCCTTATAATATGGGGACTTTGTACTGGCAATTCAACGATTGCTGGCCCGTGGTATCCTGGTCAAGTATCGACGGTTTAGGAAACTGGAAAGCACTGCATTATAAAGTAAAAGAAGCATTTGAGAATAGATTGATTATCCCTTTTCAAGAAGACAATACATTAAACATTAAAATAGTGGATGATGGCCCCACACCACTTGCAGCAGAAATATATGTAGTGTTCTATGATTTTAATGGAAATATTATACATGAAACCGAAACCCAACCTGTACAAAGCTTTATAGACAAGAATGACGTTGTGTATGAAGTAGATTTAAAGGCAATCGACTTTGATCCTAAAAGAAGCTATGCAAAGATTGTATTTGGAGAGGAACATGCCATCCACTACTTTGTAAAGCCCAAAGCCCTGCAATTGGCTCCCGAAGAGATACAGATGAAAACTAGAAACGTTTCAGAAGGGTTTGAAATTACTCTCAAAGCAAAAACACTGCAAAAAGATGTATTTTTATATACAGACACTTCTGGGCATTTTACAGATAACTTTTTCGATTTGTTACCGGGAGAAGAAAAGAAAGTCATCTTTTTAATAAAAGACAAGGCGCCCAAAACTATACGATATAAAACACTTAATGGAGTGCAATATCGTATCAATGAAATGTTATAAGGTTTTAAGAAATTAAATAAAAATGTTTTCATGCTGAGCCTGTCGAAGCACACTCCCGAAACTTCGATACAGGTTTACACCTATATAAATTACTATGAAAAAAATATTTATACTACTGCTATCTTTTATTGCATTATCCTGTCAAGAACAGGGCACTACATTTATTGCTAATGAGCAAGGCATTATTCCAGCACCTAGTTCGCTAACAGCAGGAGAAGGATATTTTACGATGCCCCGAGATATACTTCTTGTGAAATCGGTTGATACTTTCGAAAACGCTAGGCAACTATTAAGTAGCTATTTAGGATTTTTTGGATTTCATGATGATGTAGCGAATCATACTCCAAAGTCACCAACTTTCATTTTTGAGGAGGATAAAACAATAGCGCCTGAAGGGTATACGTTGGATATTTCCGAAGAAAACATAACAATTAGTGCGAGTTCAGGTGCGGGGGCTTTTTATGCAGTACAAACCTTTAGACAACTACTTCCGTCAAGTATTGAAGATTCCAAAAATCTAATCATTGAGGAGGTCAAAATTCCTGTTATGAAAATCGAAGATGCTCCGGCATTTACTTATCGTGGGATGCATCTGGATGTTTCAAGACATTTTTATCCTGTTGCCTTTATTAAAGAATATATTAGTCATCTGGCTTCACTAAAAATGAATACCTTTCATTGGCATTTAACAGACGATCAAGGTTGGCGAATCGAAATAAAGCAATATCCCGATCTTACCAATAAAGGAGCCTATCGAGAAGAAACTTTAGTTGGGCATTATAACGACACACCGCAGCAATTTGATGGCAAACGGTATGGTGGATTTTACACCCAAGAAGAGGTAAAAGATATTGTGGCCTTTGCAGAAAAACATCACGTAACCGTCATTCCAGAGATAGAATTACCTGGGCATGCTCAAGCTGCTATTCATGCCTACCCAGAATTAGGATGTACAGGAAAACAAGTACCCGTTGCAACAAAGTGGGGCGTATTTGAAAACATCTATTGTCCGAAACCTGAAACCTTTACATTTCTTAAAAATGTATTGGATGAGGTAATGCCTCTATTTCCAAGTGAATATATTCACATTGGTGGGGATGAAGCTCCAAAGACACAATGGAAAGCTTGTCCTCGTTGCCAAAAACTTATCCAAGAAAAAGGACTCAAAGACGAGCATAGTTTGCAAAGTTATTTTATTACTGAAATAGAGAAGCACCTAAATAGCAAGGGTAAAAAGATCATTGGTTGGGATGAAATTTTAGAGGGTGGTTTAGCACCTAATGCCACAGTAATGTCTTGGCGTGGTACCCAAGGAGCAGTTGATGCTGCCAATCAAGGGCATGATGTTATTTTAACACCAACCTCGCATGCTTATTTCGATTATTACCAAGCCACATATGAAGATGAGCCTACCGCCATTGGAGGGTATTTACCCTTAAAAAAAGTATATGGTTTTAACCCAATTCCTAAAAAATTGCAAGGAACTGACGCAGCAAAGCATGTGCTAGGGGCACAGGGCAATGTTTGGACAGAATACATGTCGACCACGTCCCAAGTAGAATACATGCTATTTCCAAGAATTCTTGCTATGAGTGAGGTGGTTTGGTCTGGTCCTACAGAAAATCTAGAAGCAGATTACTCAAATTTTTTATCACGATTAGAACCTTATTTAGAACGCTTAGATGAAAAACAAATAAATTATGCCAATCATTTATTTGATCTTGAAGGAGGCATTACAAAAACAGAAGGAGCACTTTTTTATAATTTGGAAACGCCAACAAAAGGCAAAGAAATAAAATATAGTCTCAATGCTTCGGAAATGTTAGCCTATACTCAACCCATTAAAATTTCTGAAGATAGCGAGCTAGTAGCACACGTTTATAAGGATGGAGAAAAAATTGGTAGGCCTTTCTCAGAAACTATCAAATACCATAAAGGAATAAATGCTACAGTATCTTTAAACGTTGCACCGCATTCGGCGTATAGTGCTGGAGGTAAAGAAGCCCTTATCAATGGTGTTTCGGGAAGCAATACCCGTTTTGGAGATAAAGAATGGTTAGGTTTCTGGGGAGATGATTTAGAGATTACAATCACATTTGATACGCCTACAAAAATAAACAAAGTAAGTACTCGCTTTTACAATGCCAACGGACAGTGGGTTTATGCACCGAAAGAAATCGAAATCGAAGATGAAACTAGAAATAAAACAGCTATTAATGCTACTGGAGAAGCTATTGTGAATGTGGCTATTCCAATAAATAAAACTACAACTGCTATTAAAATAATAATCCCAAGCTACGGAACTATTCCAGACGGCCTGCAAGGTGCTGGTAATAAAGCGTGGACTTTTATTGATGAGATAGTGGTGGAGTAACACCCCCCGTAGCCCCCCTCAAGGGGGGAGTTTTGTATTGCTTCAATCTAAGATTTTAAATGCATTGTCCCCTTGAGGGGACTTTAGGGGTGTTTAAGCAAAATGTTAATTCCCCTTATTCACAATCGTAGAAGAAGCCTGATCCAAGCACATCACCGTTACATCTGCAATGTTTACATGCGGTGGTCTTGTCACCGCAAAATAGATGATATCTGCAATGTCCTCGGGTTGCAAAGGAGTGAAATTTTGATATACTTTGCGAGCACGATCTGTATCACCTTTAAAACGTACTTCGCTAAATTCTGTTTCTACAAGTCCAGGATTAATGGCGCCTACTTTGATGCCTGTTCCGTTGAGGTCTAAACGCATGCCCTGATTGATGGCATCAACAGCATGTTTACTCGCGCAATAGACATTTCCATTGGGGTAGACTTCTTTCCCAGCGGTGGATCCAATATTGATAATATGCCCAGAAGCACGACCCATCATTTGGGGGATAATGGCCTGACTCACATAGAGCAGTCCTTTTACATTAATATCCAGCATGGCATCCCAATCTTCGTCAGATCCATTTTGTATGGGGTCTAAACCATGTGCGTTTCCAGCGTTGTTAATTAAAATATCAATGGTTTCAAATCCTTCAGGAAGAGAAGTAAGTAAGGTTTTAACAGCTTCTTTATCGCGCACATCAAACGTTAGCGTATGTACTTTGGTATGCTGCGAGAGTTGCGTTGCAATTTCATCTAATCGTTCTTGGCGTCTGCCGCACAATACGAGGTTGATATTGTGTTTCGCAAACAGTGTGGCGGTGGCACGTCCAATTCCAGAGGTTGCCCCAGTAATAAGTGCAGTTTTAGTCATATTTTTTAGCAAAGCTGAAATGTTAGTGGGTCACTAAAATTTCAGATATTAATACACAAATGTACGTTCTAAAAAGGAAAAAAAACAGTCATAAAATTTTATTAAGAGACTTGACATGAAACGCTAGATACCTTACATTTATCCCCGCAGGAAAATGAACGGAAATTAGCGTAACTTCGTCACTAAGATTTCGTCCTTAGTATTGTCGTTAACACTTATTAACGTTTCTTTTGTAATACCGCAAAAAATTACTAGTTATTAGAATATAAATTTAGTTTAGAAAAATAGTACTATGGAACAAATAGCGACGCCTACAGATATTGGCGCATTGAATGAGAAAATTGAAAAAGAAAGTGCATTTGTAGACATTCTCACTATGGAAATGAACAAAGTGATCGTAGGCCAAAAACACATGGTAGAGCGATTGCTTATTGGCTTGTTAGGGCAAGGACACATCTTATTAGAAGGGGTGCCAGGATTAGCAAAAACATTAGCCATTAACACGCTTTCTAAAGCAGTGCATGGTAGTTTTAGCCGTGTGCAATTTACACCAGACTTATTACCAGCCGATGTTGTAGGTACTTTGATTTACAACATGAAAGAAAATGATTTTAGCATAAAAAAGGGGCCTATTTTTGCCAACTTTGTATTGGCGGATGAGATTAACAGGGCACCAGCTAAAGTTCAGTCGGCACTCTTAGAAGCCATGCAGGAAAAGCAGGTTACTATTGGTGACACCACCTTTACATTAGACAAGCCATTTTTAGTAATGGCAACTCAAAATCCAATCGAACAAGAAGGAACCTATCCGTTACCAGAAGCTCAGGTGGATCGTTTTATGCTAAAAACGGTGATCAAATACCCAACCTTAGAAGACGAACAATTAATTATTCGCCAAAATCTTTCGGGAGGATTTGAAAAGATTAACCCAGTAGTTACTATTGACCAAATTTTACGAGCGCAATCTGCAGTGCGTGAAGTATACATGGACGAAAAGATTGAGAAATATATTTTAGATATCATTTTTGCTACTCGTACTCCAGAAAATTATAAGCTTGCAGAATTAGCTCCACTTATCAATAACGGAGCATCTCCACGTGGAAGTATCAACCTTGCTATTGCAGCAAAATGCTACGCCTTCATTAAAAGAAGAGGCTATGTAGTGCCAGAAGATGTTCGTGCCGTTGTACACGATGTGTTACGTCACAGAATTGGTATTACCTACGAAGCTGAAGCTGAAAACGTAACCACCGAAGACATCATTAACAAAATTGTAAATGTTATTGAAGTACCTTAATTCAGTACCCAGTATACAGTAGCAGTTTGCAGTATATACTATTGCCTAGTGAACAAGACTACTGTATATTATTGAGCCCACTGAACACTGAATACTGTTACTGCACACTAGATAATGGATACAAAAGAACTCTTAAAAAAAGTACGAAAAATCGAAATCAAAACACGTCGCTTGAGCGATCATGTTTTTGGTGGCGAGTACCATAGTACGTTTAAGGGTCGCGGTATGACCTTTAGTGAAGTGCGTCAATACCAATATGGAGACGATGTGAGAAACATCGACTGGAATGTAACGGCGCGTTATAATGAGCCTTACATAAAAGTATTTGAAGAAGAACGTGAGCTTACTCTAATGCTCATGGCTGACATCAGCGGATCTGAGTTTTTTGGAACCGATGCGCAATTTAAAAATGAAATCATTACAGAGATTGTAGCCACATTGGCGTTTTCTGCTATGCAAAACAATGATAAAGTCGGCATCATTTTGTTTACAGATCAAATAGAACTGTTTGTGCCTCCTAAAAAAGGGAAATCGCATATTCTTAGAATCATTAGAGAATTACTAGAATTTAAACCTTCTAGTAAGAAAACAGATATTAGTCAGGCCTTAAAATACCTTACCAATGTAATGAAAAAGAAAGCCATTGTATTTGTGCTTTCAGATTTTATGGCAGAGGATTATAAAGACACACTTAAAATTGTAGCCGGCAAACATGATGTTACTGGAATACGTGTTTATGATAGAAGAGAAGAATCCATGCCCAATCTAGGAATGGTGCAAATGGAAGACGAAGAAACAGGAGAATCTATGCTCGTACATACAGGCTCAAAAGCAGTGAGAAATCATTATGCTGCCTACCATAAAGAACGCGTTGCCTACTATCAAGATGCCTTTACCAAAAGTGGCGCAGGTGCCATTGCGTGTAGGGTAGATGAAAGCTATGTAAAAAAATTATTAGGATATTTTAAGAGAAGATAAACAAGTCTATAAAACAATACAGAGCTTCAACACCACCCTTTAGGGTCGGGAATGTGTTGAAGGGAAAACAAGATTACAAATTGAAAACAAATAACAACATAGAAATTTTAAAACAACACTCCAAAATATTAGGAGCGCTGTTGCTATTTCTTTGTTTTTCTGCAACAGCACAAGTCACAACACAAGTAGATACGACTTCCATAAAAATTGGAGAAGAGCTGCGTATTCAATTTGAAATTGAAGCCGATACTACAGATTTAGTAGTGTTTCCAGATCAGCAAACCTTTTTGCCATTAGAGGTAATTGAAAGTTATGCAACAGACACAAGTTATACCAATTCTAAAATAAAATATAGAAAGGAATACGGCCTTACACAGTTTGATTCTGGGAGCTATACCATACCGCGTCAAAAAATCATTTTTAATAACAAGTTTTACTTATCAGATTCTATTCAAGTTGAGGTACGTGATGTAGTGGTAGATACCACAAAACAGAAAATGTTTGATATCAAACCAGTGGTGGCTATTGAGAAGCCTCCATTTGAAATATCCCGCATCTTATATTGGCTCCTTCTAGTACTACTTATTGCTGCTGCTATTTGGTATTTCTTGAGACGCAAAAAGAAAAAGGCTGAAGCCCAAAAGCAATTACCACCCTACGAAGAAGCCTTAGAAGCATTGCAGGCATTAGATAAATCTGAGTATTTATTGCAAAACAAATCAAAAGAATACTATTCGTTACTTACCGAAATTGTAAAAAGATATCTAGACCGAGAAGTAGATGATGCCGCACTAGAAAGCACCACAGAAGAATTGATTGAACGACTTCAGGAATTAAAGAAATCTGGAAATTTCGATTTTGAAGTTGGAGACATTAAACAATTAGACGCTATTTTAAAGCGTGCCGATTTGGTAAAGTTTGCCAAAATGCAGCAGGCCTCTGGACAAGCAGAAGCCGATAGAAATGCTGTAGAGCAAATTATCAATCATACCCACGAAGCAATTCCTGAACCTACCGAGGAAGAGCTGTTACAAGACGCCTTGTATCGAGAAGCTTTGCAAAAGAAGAAGTTGAGAAGAAAGATCGTGTTGGTCGGATCTAGTATTGTTTTATTATTAGTACTAGCTGGAGCTGTGTTTTCAAGTCTCTACGGATTTGGAACCTTAAAAGAAACCGTATTTGGAAATTCATTGAAAGATTCTTTAAACGGTCGCTGGTATAAAAGTGAATACGGTGCACCTGGTCTTGTGATAGAAACTCCAGATATTTTAGTGCGACAAGAGGTAGCTATTCAGCCGGATGCTCAAAGTGCTATTGAAAGTGCAAGTGTTTTTCAGTCGGGTGCTATTGGTGACGAAATGTATGTGGGTCTTTCGGTGACCAAATTGAAAGAACAAGCGCCTCAAGCGCAAGGTGTTCCGCCGCAAGAATCTCAAGAAAAACAAAACATTGATTTAGATGCTGCACTTGAATCTGCATTAGCATTGATTGAAGAAGGTGGTGCATTGAACCTCGTTGTAAAGAGAGAGTCTTTCTCTTCAGAAGAAGGACTAAAAGGATTAAAAGCCTTTGGTGATTTCAACCTAAAGCTATCGAACGGGAACATTTCCGAAGATAAAATGGCCTATGAAATGTTGGTCTTTGATCAAGAAAATGCCGTGCAAATGGTAACGATTGTATTTGAAAGAGATGCCGAGTATGCCAACCAAATAAAAGAACGTATTATCAATTCTATAGAAGTGCCTATAAATAAACAAGCACAAAACAAAACTCCAAAAAATGCTAAGTAATTTCGAATTTGTAAATCCACAGTTATTCTGGTTGTTTGCCATACTTCCAGTGGTAGCGCTATGGTATTTTTTGAAACGAAAAAAGCATACAGCCTCGTTAAAAATGTCGAGTGTTAAGGGATTTAAAACATCAAAAAATTGGTTGGCAAAGCTACGCCCATTAGTGTATTTGCTGCGTTTATTAGCCCTAGCAGCTATTATTGTGGCAATGACGCGCCCTAGGACTGTAGATGAGACCACGCGTACCGTAAGTAACAAAGGGATCGATATTGTCATGGCGATAGATGTTTCGGCGAGTATGTTGGCAAGAGATTTAAAGCCTAACAGACTAAAAGCACTTAAAAGCGTAGCAGCAAGATTTATTCGTGATCGAATTTCAGACCGTATTGGTTTGGTAGAGTATGCAGGAGAAAGCTATACCAAAACACCACTAACAAGTGATAAGAGTATTGTATTAGCGTCTCTAAAAAGCATCGAGTATAATACTATTATCGAAGGAGGAACCGCCATTGGTTCTGGATTAGCGACTTCGGTCAATAGATTGAAAGAAAGTAGAGCAAAAAGTAAAGTTATTATACTGCTAACAGATGGTGTAAACAACACTGGGTTTATAGATCCTAAAATTGCAAGTGAATTAGCGCAGGAGTTTGAAATTAAAGTATATACTATCGGTTTAGGAACCAACGGAATGGCACAAAGTCCCATCGGGATTCGACCCGATGGCGGATTTCAATACGGGATGCAACAAGTAGAGATTGATGAAACCCTCTTAAAAGAAATTGCCAAAACAACAGGAGGAAAGTATTTTAGAGCGACAAATAATACCAGACTAGAACAAATTTATACCGAGATTAACGAATTAGAAAAAACAGATATAGAAGAATTTAAATACACCAATTACACAGAGCTTTACAGACCATGGGCACTGCTGGCATTAAGCTTGTTTTTATTCGAATTGTTATTGCGCTATACTGTGTTTAGAAGTTTTATTTAATAAAAAAGATTAGGTGTTGAAGTGTTTATGAGTTTATAAGTTAAAATGTATAAACGCTTTCGCCAAAGACCAAAGACTAAAAAGAAATGTACCAATTAGAACAACCCATATATTTTTACGTGCTATTCGCTATTCCGGTAGTTATTGTGCTGTACATGTTGGTTTTGGTATGGAAGAAGCGCGCTCAGAAAACTTTTGCAAATAAAAAACTCTTAGAAGTGCTAAGTCCGAGCAAATCAAACTTTAAAGGAGTGCTTAAAGTCTTGGTGGTGTGTTTGGCAATTGCTTGTTTAAGTTTTGGTCTTGTAAATCCTAAAATTGGAACCAAATTAGAAACTGTAAAACGTGAAGGAGTCGATGTGGTTTTTGCATTAGATGTTTCAAAAAGTATGCTAGCAGAAGATATTGCGCCCAACCGTTTAGAGAAATCAAAACAGCTGGTTAATCAAATTATCAATACCCTCGCTGGAGATCGAATTGGGATTATTGGCTATGCAGGAAGTGCTTTTCCGCAGGTGCCCATTACCACAGATTTTTCATCGGCTCGTTTGTTTTTGTCTGGGATGAATACGAGTATGGTAAGTTCTCAAGGAACCGCCATGACCGAAGCTATTCAAATGGCAGAGACCTATTACAATGATATCGAGCAAAAGAACAGGGTCTTGTTTATAATAAGTGATGGCGAAGATCATGAAGGAGATTATGCTGCCATTGCCGAGCAAGCCAACGAAAAAGGAATTAAAATTTACACCATTGGTGTGGGGACCGAAAAGGGAGATAGAATTCCTATCAAACGAAATGGAGTGGTACAATCCTACAAAAGAGATCAAAATAATGAGGTAGTTATTACGCGATTAAATAAGACCTCGCTTGTAGAAATTGCCGAAGCCGCCGAAGGAACCTATATCAATGGTTCAAACACAAAAGAAGTGGTGGAGCAGGTGCAAAATATTTTGGGAGGTATGGACAAGAAAGAGTTTGATGCCAAGCAGTTTTCAGATTTCAAAGACCAGTTTCAGTGGTTTTTGGCAGGCGCTTTACTATTATTATTACTCGACGTGTTTTTACTAGAACGCAAAACCAAATGGATCAATAAACTCAACTTGTTTAATCAGAAAAAAACAATGTAGTGAAGCATATTTCAGCACATATAAAGCATATCTTCGGAAATTTTAGAGCGGCACCTTGTGTTCGCTTAATGGCGCTGTTGTTCTTGTTCGTTGCGCCTCTATCGGCGCAAACCGAAGCTTTAGATCAAGTACAAAAAGACGCTAAAGAAGCAGCGGTGTATTTAAGTGATGGAGCACAAGCCATGCAAAAAGAACAATTTGTGGAGGGAGAAGCTTCGTATAGAAAGGCAATTTCAATAGAAGAAAAAAAGGCAACCGGGAACTATAACTTAGGAAACGCCTATTATCAAAGTAACAAAAATGACGAGGCGCTGTCGCGTTTTGCTAAGGCGGCTACTACAGCGACAACAAAACCAGAACGCCATCAAGCATTCCATAACCTTGGAAATTCTTTAATGAATAAAAAAGACTATGCTGGTGCCGTAGAGGCTTATAAAAATGCATTGCGTAACAATCCAACAGACGATGAAAGCCGCTATAATTTAGCCTTGGCAAAAGACTTGTTAGAAAAGAATCCGCCGCAAGGAGGAGGAGATGACGATAATAAAGACCAAGATAAAGACCAGAAGGACGATCAGGATAAGCAAGATCAAAAAGATCAAGAGAACCAAGATAAGAAGGACGGAGACGATAAAGAGGATCAAGAGAATGAAGACAAAGGCGATCAAGAAGACAAAGACAAAAAAGGAGATCAAGAAGATGATAAAGGCAAGCCTGACGAGCCTAAAGACCCTAAAGATGAGCAAGGAAAAGGCGACCAACAGGAGCAACAGCCTACGCCAGGAAAACTATCCCCTCAAGAAGTGAAGAACTTGTTAGAGTCCATGAACAACGAAGAGAAGAAAGTTCAGGATAAAATAAATGCCAAAAAGCAAAAAGGCGCAAAAGTAAAATCTGAAAAGGATTGGTAACATGAAACAATGGAAACACATATTGTTTGTACTGTCGTTTCTAGCATTTGCTTTTACGGCAAGTGCCCAAGTTACTTTTAAAGCCAAAGTGAGTAAGAAAAAATTAGGCACCAATGAGCGTTTGCGTGTTGATTTCACGATGAATGCCGATGGAGATAATTTTAGTCCACCCAGTTTTGAAGGCTTTAGAGTGGTAGGAGGCCCTAATCAATCCATTAGTAATTCTTACATTAACGGTAAGCGTACCTATTCAAAATCCTATTCCTATTTTTTATCGCCTCTTAAGAGAGGAAAGGCTCGAATTGGGCAAGCTTCTATTGTGATAAAAGGGAAAACATATTCTACTACTCCAGTGGATATTCAAGTTACAGCAGCTGTTAAAACACCATCGAACGGGGAAGGAAACAATCCAGAAATTATTGCCGAAGATAATGTGCATTTGGTTGCAGAGATTTCAAAATCGAACCCCTATCTCAACGAGCGCATTACAGTGACGTATAAATTGTATGTTTCTAAAGATGTAAGTATTACCAGTCAGTGGCGAGAATTAGATGCTCCTCGTTATGCCGATTTTTGGAGCAAGAATATCGACAGTCAGAAATTTGATGTATTTGAAGGGAAATACAAAGGAGAAGACTACCGCTATGTTATTTTAAGAACCACGGTACTCTATCCTCAAAAAACAGGGAAATTTGAAATAGAACCACTCACCTTAGATGTACCTATTGACGTACCAGGTACACGACGTAATATTTTTGGAAGAACACTCTCAACTAGAGTCAATAAAACTATTTCGGCGGGTAGAAGAACGATTACTGTAAAACCATTACCACTAGAAGGGAAACCTGATAATTTTACAGGAGCAGTTGGAGAATTTCAATTTAATGTGAAGGCAAATAAGACAACATTAGACGCCAACGAAGCATTAGAGTTAACAACCACAGTATCTGGATCAGGAAACTTAAACACCCTTACATTACCTAGTTTAAAAGTGCCAAATACCTTAGAGGTTTATGAGCCAGAACGCAACGAGCGCTTACGCACCAGAGCTTCAGGAATTAGCGGATATATTTCTGAAAACTATACAGTAGTGCCACAATACAAAGGGACCTATCCTATTCGTCCTATATCGTTTTCTTATTTTAATCCGAAAACAGAAAGCTATGAACAAATAGCGTCTTCAGAAATTGTAATCAATGTTGAGAATGGTCCCGTTACAGAGCCAGAAACAGCTATTGCAGGAACCACTACCGAAGCCGTTAATATTTCCGAAGAAAACTTTAAGTACATTAAATCTAGTGCAGATTTGCAACCCAAAGAGACTGTTTCTTTCTTTAAATCTGATTTGTTTTGGGGTTTGTTGGGGGGACCCTTACTACTGATTCCAATTTTTATATTAGGAGGTAGAAAACGTACTGCAATGCGCGCAGATATTGCTGGAAATAAAGTACGAAAAGCCAATAAAATGGCGCGTAAATACTTGGCCAATGCTAAGAAGAATATGGGTGACAAAGTTGTGTTTTATGAAGCCCTAGAACGTTCGTTGCACAATTATTTAAAAGCGAAATTGTCTATAGAAACTAGTGAGATGAGTAAAGAACGCATTACAAGTTTACTGACCGAAAAAAGTGTTGCATCAGCACCAGTTGCCGATTTTGAAAGCTTATTAAAAAGTTGCGAGTTTGCGAGATACACGCCTGCAAGTTCGGCGACTATGAAGCAAGACTATGAGAAGGCGGTGACCACCATTTCTGCAATTGACAAACAATTACAACACCATTAAAAGATGAAAAAACTGCTTACATTTTGCATGTTGTGTATCGCTACCTTGGGGAGTGCGCAAGATAGTGCGTTGTTTGATCAAGGGAAAGCAAACTACAAGGCAGAACAGTATGTTCAGGCTATCCAGAATTGGAAAAAAATTCTAGACAATGGCAATCATAGTGCTGCATTATATTTCAATCTTGCCAATGCGCATTATAAGTTGAATGAGGTTGGACCTTCCATTTTTTATTACGAAAAAGCCTTACAGCTAGCTCCAAACGATAGTGAAATTAAGACCAATCTAGCCTTTGCAGAGAATGCAAGAATAGATGCTATAGCACCCCTTCCAAAATCTGTTTTTTCTAAATGGTATACCAGTGTAGCCAGCTTATTTCATTATGATGGATGGGCACTGCTATCTGTTATTTTCTCAAGTGCTTTTGTATTGCTTTTTTTAGTGTATTACTTTGTGAGTCAAGAAAACAGAAAACGACTGTTTTTTACCTTGTCTCTTTTGTGTGTTGTATTTTGTTTGGCAGCATTTACAATGGCGTACATGACCTATAGTGATGTTCAAAAAGACCAACCTGCAATTGTTTTTGCTAAAGAAACTGAGATTAAAGCCGAGCCTAAACTAAATAGCAATACTGCATTTACTTTACACGAAGGGACTAAAGTTCAAATTCTTGAAACCGATGGTAATTGGCTTCGAATTAGTATTGCCAATGGGAAGGATGGTTGGATACCAGCATCAGACCTAAAGAAGTTGTGATATTTATACTTCAAATTCCTTAAGTCGCTCTTTAGGATGGTAATTTTTACTATCTTAGTTGATAAGACCCTTAATAAATCTTTTATATGTTTAAAAATATTTTTACTAACCTTCAAGGAAATCTTTTTGGCGGACTCACTGCAGGAATCGTAGCATTACCTTTAGCATTGGCCTTTGGGGTACAATCTGGACTTGGTCCAAGTGCGGGATTATATGGCGCGATTTTGATTGGGTTTTTTGCTTCTCTTTTTGGAGGAACAAATACACAAATATCTGGACCTACCGCTCCAATGACAGCTGTTTCTATGGTAATCATTGCCGGAATTATAGCCGCCAATGATGGGGATGTAGAAAAGGCGCTTCCGTATATATTGTTAGTGTTTTTATTAGCTGGATTATTTCAGGTAGGCCTTGGGGTGCTTGGGTTAGGGAAGTATATAAAATATATTCCTTATCCAGTGGTTTCAGGATTTATGACAGCTATTGGTGTCATCATATTAGTAACGCAGTTACTTCCAATGGTAGGCTATTACACCACAGATGATACAGAATTTATCACCTCCTTTAAACCACAAGCAGAAGAGGTTCTTTTGGATAAAATATTAAAAGAAGAGGCGGGAGAAGGTATTTTGGTCTTAGAAGATTTTAAAGAAACAGTGTCTCGTGCAGAAAAAATTACCCCTGAAGAAATTAATGCAGAGGCTACTATATTGGCTAAATCTGCTGGATCAGGGGTACTAGGAGCTATAAAGAGATTCCCAAGTGCGTTGCAACAAGTTAATTGGTTAGAGTTTATTCTTGCCATGGCTACTATTATTATCATTTTTGGCTTTAAAAAAATAACGACAAAAGTCCCAAGTACTTTAGTAGCATTGTTAGTAGTAAGTTTAACTGCTTATTTTTTAAAACTAGACTATCGCCCCATACAAGAAATACCTTCTGGGTTTCCAATTCCGCATTTTGAAATGTTTACAAACTTTAAGTTTGGGCAAATTTCACCTTATATATTTACGGCTTTAACCTTGGCATTTTTAGGAGCTATTGATTCGCTACTAACCTCTGTAGTAGCCGATAATATGACCAAAACAAAGCACAATCCGAATCAAGAGTTAATTGGACAAGGAATCGGGAATAGTATTGCTTCTGTATTTGGAGGAATCCCTGGAGCAGGAGCGACCATACGTACAGTAGTGAATATCAATAGTGGAGGAACAACCAAACTATCGGGTATGATTGCTGCCATTGTGTTATTAGTAGTTTTATTAGCATTAGGGCCTATTGCCTCTCAAATTCCAGCGGCTGTATTAGCAGGTATTTTAATTACCGTGGGTATTGGAGTTATGGATTATAAAGGCTTAAAAGCAATCCCTAAAATGCCTAGAAGTGAAGTTGTCATCATGCTTGTTGTTTTGGTGTTGTCTGTATTTTGGGACTTGGTGTACGCCGTGGGTATTGGACTTATTTTAGCTTCAATAATTTTCATGAAGAAGATTGGAGATTCTACCGCGAGTCGCTCTAAGATAATGTCACTAGAAGAAGATGAGGAAATACATGGACCCTGGGCAGATGAATTATCATTTCCGAGGAACTTAAAAGAAGAAGTGTTTGTAAAGCGTATCGCTGGACCTTTGTTTTTTGCGAATACAAGTGATTTTCAAGAATTGGCAAAACAAATTCCCGATACTGCATCCCATCTTATTATAAGAATGGGTCGTGTACCTTATATGGATCAATCTGGATTGTATGCTATGGAAGATTTAGTGTTAAGGCTAAAGCAGAATGATATTCAGGTGTTGCTTGTTAAGCTCATGGACCAACCTAGATTGATGATGGAAAACATCGATATTATCCCAGATTTAATACCAGAACTTAAAATCTTCAAAAATTATAAAGAAGCTATGGTCTACATAGAAGCTAATGTTGAAGATGTCTTTTAGAGATATTGAATAGTAAGACTACTTTTTTTTGGTCTATTTTTTATTCTCCCTCTGTCTCAGGATTTTCATCTTGGTCTTGTAGTTTGTCTACTTCATTTAAGATGTTTGGGAGTACTAAAGGTGCAATAGCAGCGATAGGTTCGTACAATAGTGAAGATTCCTTCTTTTCTTCTGGAATAAGCAATCCGCTAATATTGGTAGAAGCATTTACAAACATAAATAGTACACTTACGATAAAGGCAATTTTTAATGCGTTAAAGAGTCCGCCCAATAGTTTATTGATGAGACCTAATGCGGCAAAATCGGCTATTTTTGTGAGTAATTTTCCTGCCATAGTAATCACTATTAGGATAATTAAAAACGTAACAGCAAAGGCAGCTAGGTTGATGGCTTCTTCTGACCAGTCTAGTGCTCCTGTTAAAAAACTTGCCGCAAAATGCGAAAAGTGAATAGCTCCATAAACCCCAGCAATTAATCCAATTAAAGAAGCAAGCGTTGCAAAAAGACCTTTGCGTAATCCTGTATAAAAAGCAAAAATTAATATAATGCCAAGAATGATGTCTATGATGTTCATGAACCGTTTGTTTTGGATTTAAAGATATAAAAACTAGAAGGAAGTCACTATTCTTGTTTTTCAATTCATGAAATGATTCATTTTAGACAATTTAATTGGAATAGAAAAGTCTTCATTTGAGTAGCGATTAAGAGGCATGTTCTAGTACCTTTGTCACATATTAATGAAATAAGAATTTTGTAGTAAAAGGATATATGGCAAGAGACGAACAACTAAAACAACGATGGGAAGCAGTGGTTTCTTTTTTAAGCAATCGCTTTGCTGATGGAGATTCTTTAGATTTAGATGCCGTTATTTATTTGGTGGGTGTTCAAGAATTAGGACAGTTACATCGAAAATTTAAAAAAGACGAAAAGGTGAACTTAATGCACATTGCCATATGCAGATTGTTGGAGCCTTTTGGATATTATGAGTTTGAATATTTTGACGATGCAGGATGGCCTCATTATAAAATCTTAGAGCAATTACCACCACTAAAAGCTGGGGAGCAAAGTGTTTTAATGAAAGAGGCAGTGGTGCAGTATTTCTTAGAAAAAGAAGTGATAGAATAAGCAAAAAGCCTAAAGGATTAATCAAAATATGGAAGGGTATGTGAAGTACTTTCTGTAATTTTGCAACCTTGAAAGTTATACAATGATAGATAAGATTAAAGGACACATTGCGCAAGTAGAAGCTTTTACTGCAGCCACACAGGCAGAAGTAGAAGATTTTAGAATAAAGTACTTAGGGAGTAAAGGACTTTTAAAAGAGTTTTTTGCAGAGTTTAAGAATGTTGCCAATGATCAAAAAAAGGAATTTGGACAGGTAGTAAACACCTTAAAAAATGCTGCTCAAGAAAAGGTAGCCATTCTTAAAGATAGTTTAGATAATGCTCAGGATTCGGCAGGCGCTTATGGTGATTTATCACGTCCTGGAGCACCCATTGTGTTAGGATCTAGACATCCAATATCTATCGTTAAAAATAAGATTACAAGTATTTTCTCTAACATAGGTTTCAATGTAAGTGAAGGTCCAGAAATTGAAGACGACTGGCATAATTTTACGGCATTGAATTTACCAGAATACCACCCTGCAAGAGACATGCAGGATACCTTCTTTGTACAAACCAATCCAGACGTTTTGTTGCGTACGCATACCAGTTCTGTTCAGGTGCGTTATATGGAAGATAACCAACCACCTATTAGAACCATTTCTCCTGGGCGTGTGTATAGAAATGAAGCCATTTCTGCTCGTTCGCACTGTTTCTTCCACCAGGTAGAAGGATTGTATGTTGATAAAGGAGTTAGTTTTGCAGATTTAAAGCAAACACTTCAATTTTTTACTACAGAAATGTTCGGGAAATCTAAAATTAGGTTACGACCATCGTATTTTCCGTTTACCGAGCCAAGTGCAGAGGTAGATGTGTATTGGGGATTAGAAACCGAAACCGATTACAAAATCACCAAAGGAACCGGATGGTTAGAAATTATGGGCTGTGGTATGGTAGATCCTAACGTACTTAAAAACTGTGGTATCGATCCTGAAATTTATAGTGGTTTTGCCTTTGGTATGGGAATCGATAGAATTGCCATGCTACTGCACCAAATTCCTGACATACGTATGTTAAGTGAAAACGATGCTCGTTTCTTAGAACAATTCAAAAGCGCAGACTAAATAGATTCTTTTTGAGAAAAGATATAGATATACCCGAAGTAAAAGATGTCTACGTTGCTGCTGTGTATGAGTTTAACGAAGACTACAATACCCACGATTGGAACATCTATATAATCAATGATGGACAAACACCCATAGAAACTGTTTTAATCATTGCGCAAGGATATACAGACGACAAAATGACGGCTCCAATGCGTAAAACAGTACAAATGATTCCTTCAAAAGGATACGCTAAAGTAGAGTATATTGATGAGAGTATTTTTGGACTAGATAACTTCTTTACCATCACGTATTTTAGGGATAACAAAATGTATGATAAGCGCTTTGAAATTCCTCGAAATTCGATTCTTCAAGACAATACAGTATCCCTTCCAGTAATGCCACATAAAGGTGTTTTGGCTAGATAATGAATGGGTAAAACCTCGATATTTATAAATCAAGACCACTAGATTTCCTTCTATTTCCTTATGCTACAAGAGGTTGTAGGTATTCTTCTCCTTTTTGGTTTCTGAAATGTAAAAGGCATTCACATTATTGCTATTTTTATGAAACTATTGAAAAAGTCTTTTTTTAAATAGCTTCCTTTCCAAGGGTAAGAATAGAAGGTATTTTTAACCAACCTATATATGAGATCATTTAGCGTCTTGCTGGTATTTTTTTGCACTACTTTTGCTTACGGGCAAGAGTATAGCGATGCGTATCTAGCATCTAAATCGTATGATTACTTATCATTACTTTATAGTTTAAAAATAGAGGATACCCTTACTGCAAAAAGAATTGCAAGAGCAACTATTATAAAAGCAAAAGAAGAGAATAAATATACCTATATGGGTATGGGATATGAGCAGATGGCACGTGTTTCAAAAAAAGAGGAAGCATTGCAATTATTAGATAGCTGTGTTCATTATTCCGTCAATAGCGACCATAGAGATTATCCAGCAATTGGGTACTTATATAAGTCGTATTTACAGTTTTATGACGGTATTTATTTGGGGAGTTTACAAAGTGCAATTCTAGGGTATCAATCTGCTAAAAAGAAAAAGAACAAAGAACAACAAGTTGTTGCCTTAAACACCATCTCGGCAATCAATAGACTTTGGGGAAATTATCAAGAAAGTTTAGAGACAGATTTTCTAACATTTAAGCTTATAAAAGATACCCAAACTGTAGAAGGTCTCGAAAGCTATTTCAATACCTTAAAAAACATTGGTGCAAACTATGTACAACTAAAAAAACCAGACGACGCGTTGCACTACTATTCCATAGGAATAGAAAAAGCTATGGCGGTAAATGATAGTATTGCGTATCATGAATTTGTATCAAAAACAGCAGCGCCACTACTCCTTAAAAATAGGTTGCGCTCTGCTAAAGATAGCCTGTTAAAAGGAGATTCTTTTAGAAGGTATTTTGATTCGAGATATCCTAGATATTTCACCATCAATCTTGGGAAGTATCACATTACTACTGGAGATAAATCTAGAGGTGTCAAATTGTTGAAAGAGATAGATGACACCTATATAAAAGACAGTATTATACAGCCAGAACTTCCTGAAGTATATGAGTTACTGCTTACCTACTACAAAGACAATAACAACACCAAAAAACAGCTAGAATATTTATATAAACTAAATGAAATTAGTACCAGTATTGAACAGCGTAAAGACAAAATTAAAGCTGAGACAAATAATGGATACTTTATTCCAAAGTTAGTAGAAGATAAAGATGAAGAGATTAGTAATTTAAAAATAATCAATAAGGATTGGAGTAAAAAAGTATGGTGGGTAATTGGTTTGTTGGCCATCACTATCATTGGATTGTTATACTACAGAGAACGCCAACAAGCCTATAAGAAAAGGTTTGAAAGATTGCGTTCTATGCAACAAATACCTTTAGCTAAATTAAAATCAGAATCTCAAACAACAGATATTTCTAGCGAAATTATTGATGCGGTATTGGAACAACTAGCATCTTTTGAAGCAAAAGAACATTTCAGAAATAAAGAATTAACACTTAACAAAGTAGCAAAGTCTTTTGATACAAATTCTACCTACTTGTCTAAAATTATAAACTTAAAAAAAGACAAGAACTTTTCGCAATACATTAACGAGTTGCGCGTAGATTTTGCTATTAACGAAATAAATAACAACCCAAAATTTAGAAAATACACAATCAAAGCTATTGCTGAAGAAAGCGGTTTTAAGAGTGGCGAATCCTTTTCTAAAGCTTTTTACAAGAAGTTTAAAATCTATCCTAGTTATTATTTAAAGCAGTTAGATAAGTAACCTTAGGTTAGTTTATCAGCTAATTTTTTAAATACCTTTTTAGGCTCTTTGTTTTCGTATAAGATGCTGTAAATAGCATTTATAATGGGTGTTTTAGCTTTTCGATCTCCCTTCATTTGGTTTAAGGCATAGGCACTTTTTGCAGCGTAGTATCCTTCTGCAACCATGCTCATTTCAAGCTGTGCGCTTTTTACAGTATAGCCTTTACCGATCATATTTCCGAACATTCTATTTCTACTAAACACAGAGTAACCAGTTACTAATAAATCTCCTAAATAAGCAGAATCATTAATGTCACGTTTCATTTTGTGTACCTTTTTTACATAACGTTTCATTTCACGAATGGCATTGCTCATGAGTACACTCTGGAAATTATCACCATAGCCCAATCCGTGGGCAATACCAGCAGCGATGGCATAAATATTTTTTAACATGGCTGCATATTCTGTACCCATTACATCATCGCTAGTGGTACATTTTATATACTTACAGCTAAGACGGTCTGCAACTAGTTTCGCTTTTGTGTCATCTGCGCAAGCAATGGTTAAATAAGAAAGGCGTTCTAGTGCAACTTCTTCGGCATGGCAGGGTCCAGAAATAACACCAATATCTGCAAACGCGACATTGAGGTGGGTGTTAAAATGGTCTCCAACGATTAAACTACTTTCTGGAACAATTCCTTTAATTGCAGAAAATATAATTTTACCCTCAAGTGGTAAGGTAAGTTTTTCTAACTCTTGATGTATAAATGCAGAGGGAATCACAAAAATAAGATAGTCTGCGTATGCAACCATTTCATTAATATCATTACTGAGTTTTAATTTTTTTGTTTTAAACTCTACAGCACTTAAATAATTAGGATTGTGTTGCTCTTTTTTTATATGCTCAATGGCATATACACTGCGCATATACCAACCCACTTCATCCAGATTTTCGCAAAGCATTTTTACAATAGCAGTAGCCCAACTACCGCCTCCAAATACTGCAAATTTTGGTGAATCTTTCATTCTTTTGATTTTTAGTCTTCATGTAAATGTACACAATTCTAGGGTAAAGAGCGTGTACCTTTTTAGTTCCATTGCTGCCGAAATGTAAGTGCCCCAAACTATTTTTTGTTATTTAAAATTTCCGAAGCAAACACTTAAGTATTTGATATTTATACGTTTATAATCTTGGCATAGTTTATGAAAATTCAATAACAGAAACTTTAAAACGCAAGATTATGAAAACGATGAAACACCTTTTAGTATATAGCTTTATAGCTTTGTTCTTTGTTTCTTGTTATACAGAAACAGTGATTGTAGAAGATACAAACACAACACCGCCACCACCATCAATTACCTTGTCACAATTGTTAGGTTCTTATGAGTTGTGGTATGTAGATATTAATCAAACATCAGGAAATGGGTATATTCCATTTTTACAAAAAGCGTTTACAGTTTCATTTGTAAATGGCACCTTGCACGCTAATAATAATTTGGTAGGTATTGGAGATCAAGGATACGGATATGGAATCGATGTAGGATACTACAACACAGGAAATTTTGTATTAGATATTACACATGATCTTGACGGATTTAACAGATTTGAAGTGACCCAATTAAGTGCTAACAGAATAGAATTATACAATACCTCACGAAACCTTTCGTATGTTTTAATTGGATACCAAAGAGATACTTTTGATTACAATGCATTGTTTTATGATAACATTCATTACTTTTTACAAGAGTATGTTACTTGGGAGAAGGTATACACAAGCCAAGAAGGAGCGATCAACGAATTTGATAATGAGAATTTTGTAGCCTTTTTACCAGGCGGGGGTGATGGAAACTTCTTAAGCTCTCAAGATGGATCAGGAACAGACGTTAATAACATCTTCTGGGACTACACAGGAATTTATAATGTGGATGATGTTCCGGGAACTCAATACTTGAAATATTTAACACTAGATTATGATTTCCTAGGCAATGAGTATTTTGAATTGAGCGTTATAAACGACAGTACTATTGAAATGTATCATTCAAGTTCTGGAACCACTTATGAATTTATAGGTAGAGGATACATTCAATACAAAACTGCTGGAGAAGGAAAATTAAGAATTTCAAAAAAGGACATTGCAAAGTCAATGAAAAAGATTAGCAAGTTCTAGACAAATAAAAGACTAAGTTTTTGGTTGGTTAGTAACCGCCTTGTATCCATAAATGGTATGCAGGGCGGTTCTTTTTTAAACTAAAAAATGCTATTTATGCAGGGTGCACAAATAGCATTTTTGTATACTGTTTTTATGTACCTTAGTCTAGGTAATAGATGTACCCAAAATTTAACCAATAGATCCAATCATTTGCCTTGTTTTCAGGAACAGGTGTAATTCCATTCTGTTCTAAGGCAGGATTTAAGCCATCTACCCAATCACTGAAATAAAAATTCCATCTACTATCTAACATAAGATCTGCAGAGTCATTTAACTTGTAACGAACACCAGCACTCCAAACAACAGACCAAGTTGAATCGCCTTCTTGTTGGTATGCATTTATGTATTTTTGCGAAGATGCTAAGGGTGAATCTAAATCACCTAAGGTTGAGCTTGATTCAGGATCAAAATTTACATAGTGCATTCCAAGACTAATAAAAGGAGCAAATCTATATGAGTTTGCAGCAAAATCTCTAATGCTTAAAGGAAAGTATTCAATTTGTGATCCAATTTCAATAACACGTGTACTACCACTAACTGCTCTTAATTGATCTGAAGTAAAGCTAGTTTTGTCTGGAGCAACTAAAGGTCCAAAATGTTGTAATTGTGTTTTATGGTAATCTAATTCATTTCTTATTTTAAAGTGGTCATTAAAATAGGTGTCACGAGTGTAACAATTACAATCTGATCGATATGCGAAGTTTAAATAGTGAATAATACCAAACCCAATAGTAGTATTACCTGTATTGGTTTCAGAATCTCCACGAATTCCATAATCAGAATAAAAAGCTATAGGACCAGTAATAAAACCAATCTCATGAGAAAAGCCGGCTTGGGCGCTCATGTCTTGCTTGCAGAAGGCAAGAAAACACAATACCAATAGCAAAAATCTGGTATTCATTAGTAATATAGGTTTAGTTTGAGACGCAACAAATATATGAAAACATCTTTAACAGGGAAATTTAAACCCCATATTTAAGGGATTATATAAATTTAAAACTCAAAATTATGTGATATCACGTATATTTGTGCCTTTAAAACGCAAACTTTGTTTATATCGTATAAATCAAGTGAGTTACGTTATCAATTCCTTGAAAAAAACTATATGTTTTTAACAAGATTTTTCCCCTCGGAAATGTTAGAAAACCACTACTATTTCCGAAGAAAACAAATTTTAAACAACAACTAAAAGTACTTTTAGAGTACAAAACAATTTAAAAACGCATACTATGAAGCAAAGTATCAAAGACTTTATTGCAAGTGTTGAAAAATCAAACCCAAACGAGCCAGAATTTTTACAAGCAGTAACCGAAGTTGCTGAAGCGGTAATTCCATTTATTGAAAGTAATGAAAGATACCAAGGCCATAAATTATTGGAGCGTATGGTTGAACCAGAACGTACCATCATGTTTCGAGTGCCATGGACAGATGACAGTGGAGAAATTCACGTAAACAAAGGATACCGTGTAGAGTATAATTCGGCTATTGGTCCTTATAAGGGTGGATTACGTTTTCACCCATCTGTAAACTTGAGTATTCTTAAGTTTTTAGGATTCGAACAATTGTTTAAAAACAGCTTAACAACACTGCCTATGGGTGGTGGTAAAGGGGGCTCTAACTTTAACCCAAAAGGAAAAAGTGATGCAGAAGTAATGCGTTTTTGTCAAAGTTTTATGACAGAATTATCTCGTCATATTGGTCCAGATACAGATGTGCCTGCAGGAGATATAGGTGTTGGAGGTCGTGAAATAGGATATATGTACGGTCAATACAAAAGACTGCGTAACGAATTTACTGGAGTATTAACCGGTAAAGGAAGAGAGTATGGCGGATCCTTAATTCGTCCAGAAGCGACAGGATACGGAAATGTATATTTCGCAAAAAACATGCTTGAAACAAAAGGCGAAAGCTTTAAAGGGAAAACAGTAGTGATCTCTGGTTCTGGTAATGTGGCGCAATATGCTGCCGAAAAAGCGATGGAGTTCGGAGGTAAGGTGGTAACCTTATCAGATTCTGGAGGATTTATTTATGATGCAGAAGGAATTAATGAAGAGAAGCTAGCCTATGTAATGGAGCTTAAAAATGTGAAGAGAGGACGTATTAGTGAATACGTAGAAAAATATCCGAGTGCATCTTACACAGCAGGAGAAAGACCTTGGGGTGTAACATGTGATATCGCTTTGCCTTGTGCTACTCAAAATGAGTTGAATGAAGAAGAAGCAAAAACATTAGTAGCAAATGGATGTATGTGTGTAAGTGAAGGTGCTAACATGCCAACCACACCAGATGCCATAGAAGTATTTAGCAAAGCAAAAATATTATTTGCCCCTGGAAAGGCATCTAATGCAGGAGGTGTTGCAACGTCGGGTCTTGAAATGTCTCAAAACTCATTACGCTTAAGCTGGTCAAGAGAAGAAGTAGATGAAAAATTATATAACATCATGAATGATATTCATGCAGCTTGTGTGCAATATGGTAAAGATGGCGACGGTTATGTAGACTATGTAAAAGGAGCAAATATTGCTGGATTTGTAAAAGTTGCAGAAGCAATGATGGCACAAGGAGTTGTATAAGACTCTTTATAATCTATTTATATATAAAGGTTGCTCCTATGGGCAACCTTTTTAGCTAACAATAATTATTGTCTCAAAATGTTATAGTACTACCAACTTCATTTCTTATCATTGTTGGTGCAATAGAAATTAGATTTTATGAAGCGTATTTTTTTCGTTTTTACGGTGCTTGTAGCACCTTTTATGGAAGCTCAAAATTTTGATAATTTATGGGAAGATCATTTTTCTTATGTTTCTGTAAAAGACATTTCTCAGGGAGATGATCGTATTTTTGTTGGGTCAGATAATGCCATTTTTATCTATGATCTTTCTACTGAGGAAATTACAACTTTATCTAGTGTTCAGGGGCTTTCGGGCGAATCTATTACAACAATACACTACAGTAGTGAAACAGACCTTTTATTAATAGGGTATGAGGATGGATTAATTGAAGTGGTAACGATCGATGAGGGTAATGAGGTACTTAAAGTAGTAGATATTCGAGACAAACAAAACATTCCTCCCAACAAAAAAAGAATTAATCATTTTTCAGAGTTTGAAGGTAGAATTTATATTTCAGCTGAGTTTGGAGTTTCTGTCTATGATTTAGAAAGACTCGAATTTAGAGAAAGTTATTTTATTGGAGATTCGGGAACGCAAATAAACATTACCCAAACCACCATACTGTTACCTTATATCTATGCGGCTTCCTCAGAAGGCGGTATTCGTCGTGCCATTTTAAATAGTGACAGTATTATAGATTTTCAAGATTGGGAATTGGTAACTGCAGGAAATTATATTGCAGCACAAACACTAGGTGATAGGGTGTTAATTGCTCGATCAGACAATACCGTTTTTAGAATTAATGCTGGAAACACATTACAACAACTTGCCTCTTTTAGTAGCCCCATTAGAGATTTTAAAGTGAATAATGCCTTATTAACTGTTACAACATCAACAAGTATACATGCCTATGAGCAAGGGTTTATTTTAAGGTCTTCTGTTACAAGCTTGCCAGATTT
This sequence comes from Patiriisocius sp. 208BN25-11, assembly GCF_058147145.1. NCBI lineage: Bacteria > Pseudomonadati > Bacteroidota > Flavobacteriia > Flavobacteriales > Flavobacteriaceae > Patiriisocius > Patiriisocius sp. 208BN25-11. Next base: position 200,899 of record NZ_JBYVJY010000004.1, on the reverse strand, counting down.
CAGTTATAGTTTACAAACAGGGTATAGCTTTAATGATTTTTTCTACATGGGAACCACTGTGAATGGTCTTTTAAGAGTGCCTTATGGAACAACTCAAGTAACACAAATTTTACCAGACGGACCTTTGTTAAACACTCCTTTTGCGCTTGACACAACAGCGGGTCAGGTATGGGTAAGTTTTGGTGCTGTAGATGTTTTCTTTAATCCCTTCCCCTTAGATAGAAAAGGAATTAGTAATCTATCAGAGGGCAATTGGACTAATATTTCGCATAGAGAGCTAACAGAAACACTAGGAGTGTCGGCTATTAATGATATTGTAAACATACGCATTGACGATCAAAATCCGAATACAGCTTATTTTTCATCTTTTTATAGCGGCTTGCTAAAAGTGGAAGATAAAATCCCTACGATTTTATATGATGAAACAAACTCATCTCTTGAAAACCCAGTTTTTAATGGTAATAATGCAGGAGTTAGATTGTATGGATCTGATTTTGATCGTGAGGGAAACTTGTGGTTTCTTCAAACCCTAACAGATGATGCCCTTAACAGAATTACACCCAATGGACAAATTCAGTCTTTTGATGTCACTAGTGTGTCTGGTGGTAGAACCGAATTAGCATACAGTGAGTTGGCAATTAGTAGAGAAGGTATCGTGTTTTTTGGTGCTGTTCAAACTGGATTAGCAGCATTTAATCCAGCCAACAATCAACTAAAAGCTATTGGAGACGAAGATACTGGAGGTGGACTTCCCTCTACAGATATTAGAGCTTTGGCCTTCGATAACCAAAATAGATTGTGGATTGGTACTCTAAGAGGCTTACGTGTTTTGTTTAACCCTGGCGGATTCTTTAGCGATTCTGGAGATGTTTCTGCAGATGCCATTATTTTTGAGGATGATGAAGGCGTGGGTCAAGAATTATTATTTGAGCAAACAATAACAGATATTGAAGTAGACGGATCTAATAATAAATGGATTGCTACGGCTAGTTCAGGCGTTTTCTATTTAAGTTCAAACGGACAAGAAACAATCCTTAGGTTTACTTCAGAGAATTCTCCTTTACCCTCTAACAACGTGCAAGATATTGCAATCGACCCATTTACTGGAGAAGTATATTTTGCTACTGTGAATGGTTTGGTGTCTTATAAAGGAACCTCAACGGCTCCTCGAGATAACCTAGAAGAGGTGTTTGTGTTTCCAAATCCAGTGAGACCGCAATACGAAGGTAATGTGACTATAGATGGTCTTACCGCAAATGCCAATGTAAAAATTACAGATCTTGAAGGGAATTTAGTATTTCAAGAAACCAGTCAAGGAGGAAGTGTAATTTGGGACACCAAAGCTTTTGGTAGCTACAAAGTTGCTTCAGGAGTGTACTTTGTTTTAATCACTACAGAAGATGCTACCGAAACAAAAATTAAAAAAGTAATGGTTGTTCGCTAATGATTGAAACTACAAAAGCCATTGTTTTTTCTTCCATAAAATATGCTGAAGCTGACCTCATAGTTACTTGTTTTACCCAAAGTAGCGGACTTAAATCATACTTACTTAGGGGGGTTCTTAAATCTAAAAGAGGGAAACTAAAGACCTCTTATTTTCAACCCCTTACGCAATTAGAAATAGTTGCAAATCATAAAAACAAGGGCACCCTTGAGACCATTAAAGAAGCTAAGGTTATCTATCCTTATACCAGTCTGCATACAGATGTTGTAAAATCTTCTTTGGTGTTGTTTCTTTCTGAAATGTTAAAAAACTCCATTCTTGAAGAAGAACCAAACCTAGCATTATTTGAATACCTAGAGGCATCGTTTCAATGGTTAGATCATCACGATAGCATCGCTAATTTTCATACCTTATTTTTATTAAAACTTACAGCATACTTAGGCTTCTATCCAGACACTACAGAAGCACATCTTCCTTATTTTAATGCTGCAGATGGAACTTTTGAAACAGAAGACATTTCTATCTATTGCGAAACTGGAGAGCGTGTCGCTAGTTTAAGGCAGTTCTTCGGCATAAATTTTGATAAGATTTCTTCGTTAAAACTAACAAAAAACCAAAGAATGGACGTGCTTCATTTGGTATTGGAATATTATCAATTACATTTGCACGGCTATAAAAAACCGAGGTCCCTAGAAGTACTTCAACAACTGTTCAATTAATGAAATATTTATTAGTAATTCTTGCTGTTATCATTACCTCAACAACAGCAGTTGCTCAAAAAATACAAGTACTTTCTCAAGAAACACAGACTCCAATTCCTGGAGTCGCATTGTTTAATAAGGATAAGAGTAAAAGTGGAGTTACAGACTTTGATGGTTTTGTAGACATTACTTCTTTTAAGGATAGTGAAGTCATAACATTTCAACATATATCTCATGCTATTTTAGAACTTAAAAAGTTTCAAGCAGTAGCCACTAATAATCAAGTTTTTTTAACAACAGATGCTAGTAGCTTAGATGAGGTAGTCTTATCGGTATCCAAATTTGGACAAAAGAAAAGAGACATTCCACAACAAATTGTCTCGGTCACAAGTGAAGATGTGCTTTTTGGAAATCCCCAAACGGCAGCAGATTTATTACAAAGTAGTGGGCAAGTATATGTTCAAAAAAGTCAGTTAGGTGGTGGGAGCCCTTTAATTAGAGGTTTTTCAACCAATAGATTGCTCATTGCCGTTGACGGAGTTCGTTTTAATACGGCTATTTTTCGCGGCGGAAATGTTCAAAACGTAATTTCTATAGATCCATTTGCCATTGAGCGCACCGAAGTAATCCTTGGTCCAGGTTCTGTAGTGTATGGTAGTGATGCTGTAGGAGGTGTGATGAACTTCTATACCAAAAAACCAAAATTCTCTTTTGAAGAAGGACTTTCTTTTTCAGGAAATGCAACTGCGCGATATGCAACAGCAAATCAAGAAAAGACGGGACACATAGATTTTAATATAGGCGCTAAAGAATGGGCTTTTTTAACCAGTGTTACCTACAGTGATTTTGATGATTTGCGTATGGGAAGCCACGGTCCAGACGATTATCTGCGTGAAGAATATGTAGAAACGATCAACGGGGTAGATACTGTGGTACAAAACGATGACCCTCAAGTACAACGCCCAACAGCCTATAATCAAATAAATGCCATGCAAAAAGTACGCTACATGCCTAGTGAGCGCTGGAATTTTGATTTGGGGCTTTTCTACACCACCACAAGCGATTACCCAAGATACGACAGATTGATTCGTAGACAAGACGGGAATCTTCGGTCTTCAGAATGGTACTACGGACCCCAAGAATGGTTGTCGGGAAACCTGCAAATCACAAACAAAGCTTCTGGGATCTACGATGAAAGTGTATTGTCATTATCCTATCAACGATTCAAAGAAAGTAGGAATGATAGAAGTTTTGGCGACACTATTTTATTTGAACGTGATGAACAAGTAGATGCCTATACAGCTGGATGGGATTTTAGTAAAAAAATGGGCCTAAAAAGTAACCTAACCTATGGTGTAGAGTATGTGTATAATAAAGTAGGCTCTACCGGAGCACAGACCGATATTACGACAGGAGTTTCTCAAAGAGATGTTTCTAGATATCCAGACGGTGCAACCTGGCAATCTATAGCAGCCTATGTAAGTACCCAACTAAAATTGGCAGAAACCCTATCTTTTCAAGGAGGGTTACGTTATAATCATATTCTTGTAGATGCTACTTTTGATCCCACTTTGTATGACCTTCCTTTTAACGAAAAATCAATAAGCACTGGAGCCTTAACAGGAACTGCTGGGCTCACCTGGAACCCAAACAAAATACTAGGATGGCGCTTTAATTTTGGGACCGCTTTTAGAGCACCTAATATTGACGATGTTGGAAAAGTATTTGATAGCGAACCTGGCAGTGTAGTAGTACCTAATCCAGATCTAGAACCAGAATATGCTTATAATGGAGAAATAGGAGCGACACTCAACTTTGGAAATACAATAAAATTAGATCTAGCTACTTTTTACACAGTATTAGAAGATGCCCTCATACGAAGAGATTTTGAATTGGATGGACAAACCGAAATTCTATACCAAGGAGAATTAAGTAATGTACAAGCCATTCAAAACGCAGCTAGCGCAGAGGTATATGGTTTTGAGGCAGGACTTGAAATTAATTTTTCAAAAGCCCTACAACTTACTTCACATTATAATATCACCAAAGGATTCGCAGAAGATGATCAAGGCAATAAAGAGGTGATACGTCATGCAGCACCACAGTTTGGAAATACCCATCTTATTTACAAAAAGGGAAAATTTAAATTTGATGCTTTTGCTATCTATAATGGTCAGTTTGATTACGAGGACTTAGCCCCTAGTCAGCAAAACAATGCCTTCTTGTATGCATCTGACGAAAATGGGAATCCTTTTGCACCAAAGTGGTATACACTTAATTTTGGTGCACAATACAATCTTACAAAAGCATTACAATTTAATGCAACATTAGAGAACATCACAGATCAACGCTATAGACCTTATAGCAGTGGAATCTCTGCAGCTGGGCGAAACTTAATTTTGGCAGCTACCTATACTTTCTAGTATATCGGGTATAAAGAGTTCATGCTTCACGCTTTTTTGGAACAGGTGTAATTTTAAAAAAATAGGGGGAAAACCCCCTATTTTAGCATCAATATGTATGCTACATTTGTATGAACAAACTAATCAAATTAGTTAGTCAAGTGAGGTAAACGTACGTTTACTTAATATTACAGAGGGAGTTTGAGGAGGCTCCCTTTGTTTTTTCTACATATTTTTTTAGATCGCCATGATGCAAGAGTTTATTTATACCACACTCGATGAGATGCTAACGCTCACTTTTAGTAAGCTTGATAGATTATATCAGGTAGAAAAAATGGAATTGCCTAAGAAAGAGATTCCGTCTATTAATATTTCAGAAAGACCCAAAAGGAGAGCTAGTTAAGCTACCACTTATCTTAACGGTGCATACTGTCTAAGATTTCTATGACTTCCGTTTTTTTGCGCACCGACACAGGAACTGTTTCTTTATTTTTCAATAACAAATACCCGCCATCTGTTTTTATAAAGGCACTAATGCATTGCAGATTCACTAAATGACTTTGATGTACTCTCAAAAATTGGTAGGAGGTAAGCATGTCTGCAAAGTACTTTAAGGTCTTGGTTACAAATATTTTTTTCCCATCCTGTAAATAGAAAATGGTATTGTTACTGTCTGCCTCGCAACGCACAATGTCTTCTAAACTCACAATGCTAATCTTATCGAGTGTATGTAAGGATATTTTATTGGGCTTGGCCTCTGGAGCAGCAATGGTTTCTTTTAAAATACTAAGACGTTCTTGGTTTGGGTGTAATTGAGCTTTTGCTCTGTCAATTGCCTTTTTTAAGTCATCATCGTCATAGGGTTTTAGTACATAATCTATGGCTGCAAACTTGAAGGCTCTAATCGCAAACTCATCACTTGCAGTTACAAAGATGATTTTACTTTCTAAGTCTGGAAAAATTTCTAGAATATCAAAGCCAGTACCATCGCCTAGCATAATATCCAGAAACAAAATATCGGGTGTTTTACTACGCAATAATTTTGCTGCTGCAACCACACTAGAAGCTGTTGCAATGACTTCAATGTCTGGATGGTTTTTTTGCAAGGCTCCTTCTAACAAGGTAAGCGCATCTGGCATGTCTTCTATAATAATTGCTGTAAGCATAACTGGATTTTAAAAGTCTAATTCTAACGGAATGGTAAAGGTTACTTCGGTTCCTAAAACTACATTATTTTCTTTCAATTCTAGTAATTGTAAGGTGTCTTTCTTTGCCAAAGACGCAATACGTTCTTTGGTAACATCTAGCGCAACCGATTGATGACTGGTATTAACCTTTTGCTGTTGCGAAGTAAAGATCCCTTGTCCGTTATCTGTAATTGTACAATGCAAGGAAGTTTCCGAAGTTTTAAAAAGCACCTTTAAAACACCTTCCTTTTCACCTTTTAAAATACCATGTCGAATGGCATTTTCTACAAAAGGCTGGATGAGCATCGGCGGAATGACAATCTCTTCTGGGTCTATATCACTTTCTACGGAAATGTCATAGATGAAAGGAGTGGGAGCCATGAGCAGTTCCACAGCAATATAGTTTGTGAGTGTGTTTATTTCTTCTTGTAAGCTAATGGTATCTTGCCTAGAATTGTTTAAAATACCACGTAATAATTTGGCAAAACTATTAATGGTCGTATTCATTTTGTTGGTATTTGTAGTACCCATTGCTTTGATACCATTGAGCACATTGAAGATAAAATGCGGATTCATTTGTAATCGCAATGCCTTTTGTTCTAAGCCTAGTAAATGATTTTGGAGTGCTAATTGTTTCTGGGCTTCGTGGTTTTTCTTTTTAAGGCGTTTGATGTAGCCAAGCACTAGGAGACTACATAAAATTCCAATGAGACCCGCTAAGAGCCATTGAAACCAAGTTCTTTTTAAAAGAGGGGTTTCTATTTCAAACTGAAATGTGATAGGGTCGCTTTCTTGCCATCTATAATTTCTAGATTGCGCCGTAAATTGATGTTTTCCGTAGGGTACTCCTGCTATGTTCTCTCGAGAGCTAGAGGACCACGGACTCCAATTTTGTTGGTCTAATTTGAAGCGATATTCAATATCGTTTGGATGATTGATATCTACGGTTTTAAAACGAAATGAAAGTTGGTTGTTTGCGGCTGCCAATTGCAATACATCGTCTTTCCAAGTTGTTTCTGGTAAAGAATCTATAGGTGTGTATCCAGCAGTAATTTGCTCAAAAGATAGGGTAGGCTTTTTGGCTTCTTTTTCTTGAGTTTGAGTGTTGTTGTATTTTGTTAAGCCATAAATAGCACCAAACCAAAGGTTGTTTTGGGCGTCCATACTTACTGCATTAAGACACGTTTCGATACCTAAAAACCCATCATTTCTTCCGTAGTGAAATACATCTACGATCTCATTGTTATTGTTGAGAATGATCTTATCTACACCACGCTCACTCCCTGTCCATAGATTGCCTTGCAAATCAAATAAAAGCTGAAAACTATTTTGAGAAGTAGTATTTTTGGCGCCTTTAAGTTTTGAGAAAACTGGTGTAGACGAAAGCGGTGCTACCCATATTCCAGCATCTGAAGTACCTAAAAATACCCTTTTGTCTTTAACTAAAATACTATTGATGGCCGTTGCGATAGGTAATGCCTGGCCCAAATGCTGCACGACATTATCTGAAATAGTCCCTATGTGTCCTTTTTGTGTACCATACCAAAGAGTTCCTTGAGGGTCTTTGTAGAGGTCTTTAACACCCAGATCTAACATACCATCTTCGGCATCAAATGTTTTAAGAGCTTCTATTCTGTTTGTATTATCGTTATATTGAAATGTTACTATACCACTGCCGTAAGTGGCCGCCCAAAGAGTGCCGTTGGTGTATACAAGATCTCTAATCCAATTGCTGGGGAGCCCTTTAGACTCATTAATGATATGATACTTGGTTTTGGTGATGGAAATGGTATCGATGCTAATATTATCAATGTTATTTCCAGACACCGCAAAACTATCGACCTTTTTAGATTGGCGGTAGAGGATACCTTTCCCTTCAGAGCCTGCCCAAATACCACCTGTAGAATCGCTAGTGAGGGTTTTTATTTTTACATCTTCAAAACCTTCTATGGGAGCGATATTTTTGATACCTAGACTGTCGATGTATGAGAGTCCTTTTTCGGCAACCGAAAACCAGAGCGCTTCTTTTGCAGCATGTACCGCGTAAATTCTATTGCCTTTTAAGCCTGTGTCTTTGTCGAAATGGGTAAACTGATTTGGAAAATATTTGTACAAGCCACCACCACTCGTGCCCAGCCAAATATTACCCTGTTTGTCCTGTAGGGTTTGCCTAACATGCGACACTGATAAGCCATTACTTCTATTTATTTTTTTCTGAAATGCTAAAGATTCAAGATCCAGCAGGGTGACTCCATCGGTATCTGTAGCGACCCATAATTGTTCATTTTGAATAGTAAGGTTGGTAATGCGAAGCGGTTTAGGAATAACGAGCGTTCTTTTTTTTGTATCTGAAATATCATACACCAAAATGCCATCTACAAACGAAGCCGCAAAGACCCGATTGTCATGTTGGACTAGTGAATTGAATTCTACTGTTTCTAATTGTGCTATCGGACTCCTCTTCGTGAGGGATTTCGTTTTGTACAATCCTTTTTTGCTTGCAATCCAAAAGTGAGTTCCGTCGTGTATTACATCGGTGAGGATATTATTATTAAGGGTTTGCGATAAGGGTGATGTACTAACATTTCCGAAGGCATCTAAGACATACATTCCTTTGTCTGTTGCTAAGAAGACGTGCTCTTTGTGCGAATAAATTGAATTTACTTTGGGAGTTTCAACACTTTTAAAAGCACCTTTTGAATAGATGGAAAGTCCCTTTTTTGTACCAATTAAAACTCGGTCTTTTTGTGTTACAATGCTTTGTATATAATTGGAAGCAAGACTGTCTTTTTCTGTAAAAATGGCAAAATCATCTCCATCAAAGCGAGCCACTCCGCCACCTTGTGTCCCTATCCATAAATAGCCTATCGTGTCTTGGGCAATGGCATATACTTGAGATTGTGGCAATCCATCGGCTAAGGTGTACCCGCGCAACTCATTGTTTTGTGCTTGGGCATAAGTACCAAAGAGAAACCATAAGAAAACGAGTAGGTGTTTCATGAATAACAAATATATAGAAAGTTCTATCTATTACTATTGTACAATAATTGTGCTAGCATCCCATTTGTTCTTATTTAAACGGATGAATATTTTTAAAGTGTTGTGTATATGTTTGTGTTTGAAATTTCTGGAAATAGATACGCGCCGCTATCTTGTGTATTCATGATGGGTTTTAACACCGATAATACCGTTGTTTTTCCTTTAATTTTTAATGTGCTACCGTCGCTACTAGCCAGCCATCTAAATTTTGAGATAGGAATCCCAGTATCTTGAATTGCTTGCATGAGTGAAGGATCTTCTTTGATAAAAGTGATTAGTTGTGCTTTGTCTTCAAAAGCTGGAATGTCTTCTACAGCTTCAAATTCGAAGGTCCAATCTACGGGCACATTAAAACGATAGGAATACGGTGCGCCTAATGCAGTTTCCTCTCTTGTTTTTAAGGCGGTAAACCAATCGATGTTTGCATTGGGATATAATACTTCCATTTCTTGCGATAACATTAACGGTCCCGGAGAATGTGCTGTAGGGTAAAACACATAATAAGGAGTTGCCAAGTAATGCGAAGCATATTTACCACCAAACACATTAAAATGTGGTGAGGCAATAACTTGTGGTGTTGCATTGTTTGAAAATACTTTTTGTAATTCGGTCATTAACATGGTGTTGGTGCCTAGTCCGCAAGAATGAAATACAATTTTTGTCTTGCTAGAAATGGTCTTCGGTACCGCGGGCAATTGGTTTTCTTTGAGTGCATTGGCAAGGGTTTCCTGTGTAATACGCTCTCCCTCTTTTGTGGTTTTTAAAGCCATGCCACGCCAGGCATTACTGTGGTTTACAATATGGATTTCGGCTACTTTATTTTCATACCCTTGTAACCAATCTAGAATTTCTTCTAAGGAGTACAAACCTTCTATTACTTTGAGGTTTTTATTTTTAAAATAGACTGCTGCTTGACGGTAGTAGTCGGATCCTTCTTCATCATAGCCAGCAATAAAAACAAGGGGTGTTTCTTTGGCAAGCACCTCTTCTTGTGGTGTGACTTTTGGGAGTATATGGCGCATGGCAATGGTCATTTCTTTTTGTGCCGAAGCTGCAATTTTTGAATCATTGCAGCTGCTGCAAAGAATGATTAGTATTAAAATAATGCTATAAATTTTCATGGTAGACAGTTTTAAGATTAAAAGTCTTGGTATAGGTTTCCAGAAGTGCCATAGTTGTCATCATTCCAGATAAAACTATCTTCTAATGAAGCTTCTGTAATGTTACTTTTTGATACAGTTACCTCGCTGGTAAGAATCTGATTTTCTTTCCCAAAAGGTTGTGATGGAAATAAGTACACCAAAGCCTTATCGGTATCTCCGCAGTCTTCATTGGTTAACATGGGTAATGCTATAAAAGCTCCTTTTTCGGTTTCTAATACATAATTAGATACTTTATACGTACAGTATTCTACATAGTTTACATCTACTTTTAACACGCGTTGTACTCCTGTAAGATTTGGTGTTTCTAAAGTGCTAACGGTAATGCTATGAATCATGTCGGTGTTGGTAATAGGGAAGAAGGTAATTTCTTCTGCGCTATTTGCTACAGAGAATACCGAAGCAGAAAGTTGTTCTTCATCGTTTTCTCCAAGACTTCCTTGCAAGGCTACATAATAGTTGTTTGATGAAGTGAACTCTTGTGCTATGGTTGTTTGAAGACCTACAAACAGGATAAGGATGCTAATTAAAGTTTTCATAATGCATGGGTTTAAATGTGAATGATAGTTCAAATGTATGCTGAAACTTTAGTGCCATGATAGCTGTTTTAGTATTCGTTGGCAATAGTCTAGTAAGCGTTTTTTAAGGAATGTTTGGAAGCATAGCAAGCTTGTTTTGAATGCTTTTTTTAACCTCAGGGAATTCCCTGAAATTTTTATCTCAGGTTTTTCCTTGAAGATTTTTATCCTGATTATCAGCAACTTGCACATTCAATTAACCTTAAATATTTTAATTATGTGTAGTATCACTGTAACATCAGCTGTATTTGATCAAAGTCAAAATACACTCGCCGTCTCTGGCACGTCAGATTGCCAATCCATTTCATTTAGTATGGTTGAAATGTCTATTGTAGGATTTCAGATCAATGTTGTAAACGGAGCTTGGGACGTTAATTTTAACAGCTCTCAATTTAGTATACCTCCCGGGTTTTCTTGTGGACAAGGGTTTAAATACGATGCGCAATGTATCGATAAACCAAATTGTTCTGTAAGTAATAGTATCCCGGTAACCTGTGCTGTCCCACCGGTTGTATGTCCACAAATAGATATAGAGATACTTGATATTTCGGCTTGCAACTTAGAGGGAAAACGTACAGTAACTTTTAGAGTTACTTCCTCTTTAAATGATGTAACTGCCGTTTTCGATTTTGGAGACAACTCACAGTCTCTATCTATAGACTTTTGGACAAATACATCACCAACATTTACGCATGACTATAGTGGAGGTACTTATACTGCAACACTGGAGGTTTTAACACCAAGAGACTGTCCAGATAAGACCATAGATATAGTAGTTCCTGTTTGTCCACCCATAGACACACCTCCACCAAATTGCCCCAATGATATTGAATGGGAACTTGAGGATGCCAATGGAAACAGGTTTAAAGTAGTAGATACAATTGAAGGAATATATGAGCAAATAAATAATAATCCCAATGGTGATACCATAGATTGTTTGGAGCCTGGAAGATATATCTTAAGTCTGACGGAGCCTAATGGAAATAACTTGGATATTTACTGGAGACATAATGATGTGACGGTTCAAGCTACTACATTTCAAATTGTTATTGCATCTGGTGAAGAAGAGGAAATTGCAGTTACTGTAACTATAGATGGTTGTTTTCCTTTATCTGAAACTTTAATACTCAAAGCCTGTGGATGTATAGAAACAGAGTGGTCAGATTGGAGTGAGTGTGTAAACTGCGAACAATCTAGAGAACGTATTGGAGCAGATTGCTTACCCGAAATAGAAACTAGATCTTGTGCTGGACAAAGCACACCAACCCCTTGGACGAATTGGGCTCCTGGAGGATTTTGTAGCTTGGTGAGATCGATGCGAGATCGTAATTGTGTCACCATTGTAGATACTAGAACTAACTGGTGCTGCATTTGGCTTATCGTAAACCTATTGCTTATTGTAGCTACCATTATCGCCTTTGTGATTGCGGGATGTGTGTATCAGTGGACAGAACCTATTGCAACAACAACAGCGATAGTCATAGGTGTTATTACTATTATATCCTGGATTTTATGGAGTATTATATGCATATTCCTTCAAAGAAGAAACCCAGTCATTACGTGCAGAAGTTTGCTCATAGTCATTGAAATTTTAGAGTGGGCAGAAACACTAGCAGCTATTATAACACTTGCACTTGCAGCTTTTGGGCAATTACCATGTGCTTTTGCTATTGGGATAAATTGGGCTTTACTAGCCGCAATTAAAAAATACCTTAGAATTATAGCTCAAGTAATAGGCTGTCTTCCAAGTCCTTTTTTTAGAAATAGAATTAATTAAAAAACAATTTTTAGTTCACTTTTTATAAACTCAGGGAATTCCCTGAGTTTATAATTTCAGAGAATTCACCGATGCAATACTCCCATAAAATAAAGATCTTGTTTTATAAAAAGCAAGTGTCATTTTAGCTAATAAGTACCATAAATATCGTGTTGATATTTTATAATATGTATCTTTAATACTCTATAAATCAGTTTATTTTGAAAAAAATAGTTCTTATTACGTTTCTTTTGTTTGTTGTGTTTAATGGTTTTTCACAAGATACTATTCGCATTCAAAAAATGCTCGACAAGGCCTATGAATTTGAAGCTAAAGATCCAGAAAAGGCATTAGCACTTTATAAAAAAATAGTTGCAATTAGTGAAACGGAACAATATCCTTTGGGTGCCTTTAAAGCCACTATGTATAGTGGGATTGTTAAAAGTGATATGGCGCAATATGATTCTGCTTTGTACTATTATAGAAAAGCGATTCCTTTAAGCGATCAAGCAAAAAGCATTCGAAGTAAGGCATTGACCTACACCAATATTGGAAATGTGTATCAGTTCAAAGGACTTTTGGATAGTGTTCCTGAATATTACCTAAAAGCAATACAGAATTTTGAATTGCTTAATGATAGCCTAAGTGCTTCTAATGCATATAGAAATCTTTCTACATTATTTTCAACCCTAGAGCAACTAGATAAGCAAATAGCATATATAGAAAAGGCCATAGAAACTGTTCCTAAAAAAGAAATAGCATTATTAGGGATGCATTATGGAGATTTGGGGTTAGCCTATGTCTCTAAAGAAGAAAACGCAAAGGCTTTTCAGTATTTTAATAAAGCAGACAGCATTTCTAACACGGGTGAATATCCTAGGTTAGGTTTCTTTAGCAACAGAAATTTAGGAGAATATTATTTTCATACTGAAGACTATCAAAAAGCTATTGGCTTTTATGAAAAAGCAATAGCTGCAGGAGAAAACATTCAAGATGCATTCTTCAAAAATGAGATGCTCATTAATCTCGGTTTGGCATATTTTGAATTAGAGGAGCATACAAAAGCAACTTCATACCTTAAGCAAGCATTGGCCTTTGGAAAAGAAATAAAAGCTGTCGAAATTGAAAAAAGGGCCTCTTTAGGTTTGTCTAAAGTATTTCAAGATCAAGGGGATTTTAAAAATGCATATCAATATTATAAAATGCATACAAGCTTAAAAGATTCTTTAGTAAGTGCTACTAAAATAGCAGTTATAAATGAGCTCGAAACGAAATATCAAACTGAGAAGAAAGATAAAACTATTTTAGAAAAAGAATTAACGCTAGAAAAGTCTCAAACAAGAAGTAGTCTCATGAAGATTTTAATAGGATCCCTTTTGGTGGGTTCATTGTTACTATGGTTTTCTTTTCGACAACGACAAAAACGCATTCAACAACAATTAATTCGGGTTCAAAAAGAACAAGAAGTACGAACCTTAGAATCTATTATTGCTGGAGAAGAAAAAGAGCGCTTACGAATTGCCCAAGAATTGCATGATGGGGTGAATGGAGATTTATCTGCCATAAAATACAAGCTATCTTCTTTGCTTAAAATGAATAATGAAGTGATTAATGAAGCTGTAACCATGATTGATAATTCTTGTCAACAAGTGCGAGCTATTTCTCATAATCTAGTACCCCAATCACTAAAAGATTTTAATCTTTTTGAAGCAGTTGAGAGTTATTGTGAGAATATGAATACTGCTCACAAACCGCAAGTTACCTTTCATGAAATGGGAGCCACAATCATCCTTCCTAAAAAAGTAGAAGTTCATATTTTTAGAATTATTCAAGAATTAGTAACCAATGCTATAAAACATGCAAATGCAAGCACTATTGATGTACAAATTAGCAACCATAATGACACCTTATTAATTACAGTTGAAGATGATGGAAAAGGCTTTGATACACAACAAGAAAAAGGAGCAGGCATTGGTTTGCAAAACATACAATCTCGAGTAGCCTATTTGGATGCTACGTTTGATAGTGTTTCTAATAAAAATGGAACTTCCAATACAATTGAAATAGATTTAAAACAGCTCAATGACAACTAACATAGCCATTACAGACGATCATCCATTAATCCTCAACGGGATTGAATCTTTATTAGAACAAACCTCAGAAATGAATGTTGTTGCAAAATACAGTAGTGCCAAAGAAACGCTAGATGGATTTAAAAAAAGTCAACCAGATGTGTTGTTGTTAGATATTAATTTACCCGACATTAATGGTATTGACTTATGTAAAATGTTGTTAAAACAATATCCCGAAGTAAAAATAATTGCGCTTAGTAACTTTGATGACACGTCATTTGTCAAGCGAATTTTAAACAATGGTGCCTTGGGGTATTTGCTCAAGAATACAGATTCAGATGAACTTAAAGAAGCGATTACAACGGTGCTGTCTGGCGAACAATATTTGCAAAAAGATATCCAGAAAAAATTATTGAATCGTGCTATCGGGCAACAAAAACAAAATACCTTAATCACAAAACTTACGCAACGAGAGCAAGAGGTATTGCAGTGCCTTTTTGAAGAGTTAACCACCCAAGAAACCGCAGATAAGTTGTTTATTAGCCCCAAAACAGTAGAGACACATCGTATGAATTTAATGAGCAAATTAGGAGCTAAAAATAGTATTGGCATTGTGAAAGCAGCTATTGAAAGAGATCTTATAAATAGGTGATATAAATAAGAGGGTGTCTATAAAAAAAATTTGTCTGGTTGAGCGGAGTCGAAACCTATGTTTACCATAAGTACGTTGTAGTTCTCGACTGCGCTCGAACAGACATTTAAGCTTCTATTTAGTATTGGTCATATATAGATTACCCACAAGCACATTCCATACTGCTATCTGTAGCATAGATGGTAAATTGTTTTTCTAAGGGTGCTTTTAAGGTGCTTATTTTTTTGAGTTCTTCTAGGAGTGTAGGGCTGTTTTTCCAAAAGCCATCTGTAAGTACCTCTATTGCTATCAATTTCCCATTGGTTCCAAATTTGAAACGTAAGGCGCCAAATTCTTTTACCAGCGTTTCCGAAATTGTTTTATAGTAGGTTTCAAACCAAGTGTTGAGTTGTAACATTTCAGCTTCATTAAAAGCTACGGCAACTTTTGTTTCTTTGGTAGGCTTCTTTTTTATGACACTTTTACCTTTAATTTCGGCTGCTGCTCCCACGGCAGTATTGTTAACATTTTGTGGCATTGGTAGAGGCTGCTTGATGGTTTTCATACTGCCATCTTTGTTTACGACTTGTTGGTCTACCGCAACAAACGAAGTGTATTTGGTAGCTAGGTTATAAGCAAGCCCTAGTTGGGTAACTTCGGCTTTTACATCTGCTCCAAAGCTCGTGTTGTAATCGTCTAGCTGTGCAATTTTTTTACGTGCCCATAGGTAACGTAGTGCTTTGTTGTCGTTGCTTAGCATACCTTCGGAAACGTTAAAGGTTTGTTTTATTTTCTTTTTGCCCTGATATCCTTTAATGATAATAGACCCAGTAGGCTCGCCTCTAAACTTTCCGAAGATCACCACAGGACGCGCAGCAAATACATCTGGGATGGTTTTAGGTTCGACATCGTATACATCAAAACCCTTCGTTTTAAAGCTCACCTGAGTAAGTAAAGGCGTTGCGATGTACTCTTTAAATTCTTGAGCCATGGTCGAAGCAGTTTCTTTTGTTGTAGCAATAAAAGACTGGGTGTTGGCCACTTTTGCCATGCCTTCGATGAGGTATCTGTTTACACTGCTGCCAATACCAAAGGTAAATACATTGGCCTGGTCGAGGTTGTTCTCAATCATTTGAAAGGCTTCTTTTTCTACAGAGACATAGCCGTCTGTAATCACCACCATAGAGCGCGCACTTCCAGTATCTGCTCGGGGTAATTTGTATGCAGTCTCCAAAGCACTTAATAAACGAGTACCGCCTCCACCTTGACCATTGCTTAAAAAGAGAATGGCTTGTTCTATGTTTTCTTCGGTTGCTTGCACTGGAAGGGCACTAAAAACAGTCGAGCTTGACGCAAATAATTGTACGTTAAAAGTGTCGTCATAATGCAATCCACATAAGAGGTTGCGCATTAAATCTTTGCTTACTTCTAGTGGGTAGCCGTTCATAGATCCCGATACATCTACAATAAATAAGTACTCACGTGCTGTGATTTGCTTTGACGTTACTTTGGCTGGTGGTTCCATCATGTAGGCGAAGAACTTTTCATCGTTGTGCTCGTATAATAGTAGACCACTGTTAATAGCATTACCACGCAAGCTGTAGTTTAAAATAAAGTCTCTATTGGCAGGATTTTTATTGCTTTTTGATAAGAAAATAGTGGCGGTTTGTTGTTTTGGGTAGGTCACATTTATTTTGTGACTTTGGCTGTTAATATGCTGTATGGTCATTCCTGCATTGAGGGTCACTTGCAAGTCGAAATTAAACGTATCTGCAATACCTTTTTTGGTGTAGTGTTGGTTGAAGGTTGTTTCGCCACTGGTGTTTTCTCCTGTAAATCTCGGACCTACAACACCGGGTGCTACAAATTGATATTCGCCATTGGTGGGCGTAAGCATTTCTGTGTAGTATACATCTATAGCCACACGATCTCCTGGCATAATATTTCCCACTTTCATTTGAAATACATTGGGTCTAGCTTGATCTAATTTAGCAGCGCGTTTACCACTAGCGACAGCTTCTTGATATACTTTTTCTGCCTGTTGTTTTTCGAAGATTTTAGCATTTATGACATGATCCCCAATGGTCATTTTCATGTCGTGTACAGCAGCTTCAAGTGCCATAGGAAACACATATTTTGCTTCGATAGGGCTGCTGCCTTCATTTTGATAGACTTGGGTAAGGCGCACATGGGCAATGGTACCCGTAATGTTCACGGTTGCTTTACTCTCTTGTAATGGAATAAGCGCATCTTTTTGTTGAATGCTTAGGTACGGACTTTCGGTTTTGTGTGTTTTTGTTTCTGAAATTTCCTGTCCGAAAGAAATGGCAGAAAATACAAATGCGAAGATAAAAAGTAGCTGTCTCATGTGTTTGCTGTTAAGGTTATTATTGAATTTTAAATCGATCCCGAAGCTTCGGGAGAAATCGAAATCGAATTTGAATCTGAAGATGTTGCTGAAAAGCACTTCAGTTTATATTTATTTCTCAAAAGTATTTGCAAAGACTGAGGTAATTTGGAGTGTTTTAGTATTCGTAGCTCCTTTTGTAGTATTCGTTTTGGAGCATAAAAAAAGCCCAGCTATTGTTAGGAAATAGCTGGGTTATTTTTTAGAAATGTCTTTCATATCGCTATGAATGGGAGGGAAAATTACGCTAACCCTTTTGTCGACATGTGTATCGGTTTGTTGACACAAAGATACACCATTCTATGAGTTAAGCAAGTAAAATATTAAAAATATATGCTTATTTGAATAATATTTGTACATTTATGCATTATTAGTTTGAATGAATAAACGAACAAAAGAGTTTATTGTTGCCATACAGAATAAAGTACCTGTGTATGGCAATACCAACCTCCATGCTTTTGTAAAAGGCATGAAGGCGATAGAACCTGAGTTTAAAATGCGTGCGACGATAAAGAAGGACTTGGACAAGCGTAGTTTCTCCTTCTTTGTAAATGGTGATGGATTGGTGTATGAGATTTATAGGTATGAGAATCCTAGGTATCAAAATAAAAAGGTTGTCTAATTAAAGACAGCCTTTTTATTTTGATATTTGGGATTTCCTAAATAGGAGTGATGCTTGTTTTTTTGGAATAGTATAACAACGAAGCATTTGAAGTTAATCTTTATTGGTTAGTATATTTTTTAGGTCACTAATATTTTTCCAATCTAAATAATCCATAATGAAGCCTTACCCCAAAAATGCCTGTTTCAGTAAAAAAGGATTCATCGGCAATTTTAATGGTACTATTTGGTTTTGTTTGGCAAATAAAAAAATTGCCTGCATCTAAACATTCTATCTCTCTTCTTAAATACAATTCAGTCCAACCAAATTGGTCATATTCATTTTCATCATTTTCTTTGTCAAAAAGGAATCTTCTTGCTATTATTTCATCTTGATAGGTATTGTTTTTTGAAGTTATTGTCCACCGACTTACATCAGATTCAAACCTAAGCGCTACATCATCTTTGTTTATATCATTTGCTCTTTTTATTGTTATAGAATCAATAGGGTCATGTAGCGAAGATTTTAAAATGAAATTACCAGACCAAGTATTTGTATGTTGAGAACATACTTTTTTAGGTACCCCAAACAAAAAGAGTATTAAAAATATGGTATTAAATAGGTTGATTTTCATTTCTGTATAGTAGTCAACATATTAATTTTAAACAATAATTCTTTTTAGCGCCGTATATATACTTTGCTCTGCGGCATCAAAAGAGCCATCGGCTAGTAGGAGTGTTTTTATTGCTTCAATTAAGTGTTCTTTTTCTTCTGAAGTATAGCCAAGACGTTGTAAAGCATCTTGTATTTTGGTGATGCTTTGGTGGTCGTTGTCTTTGGCAAATTCGCGATGTAATTGCGCAGAATTTTCTGCATCTATTTTACTGCTTATGATCTCACGCTCTTCGTAACTTTCATGGAAGTTAGCATTGGCAACATAAATAAAAATGTAGCCTTCTAGGGTGTCTTTAGTCCAATGTTCTGAGGTATTCATACAGCTGTTTTTTGTGTACTTAAAGGTAGTGAAATTTTTAATTGAAATTAATCCCAAACAAATTTCCAATCACCATTTTCTTGTCTTTTCCATACGGTATGAAAAATACCGCTGTTTTCTTTTTTAGTTCCGGTGCTATCTATGGAAGTAAAAATATAATCACCATAAGTATATGCTAAATCACCAGCGCTGCTCACCTCTACAAAAGTGGGTTTCCAGGTAAGTGTTTCATTAGGTCTAACATCATTTTTGTACCATGCTCGAATAGCTGATTTGCCCGCTACTATTTTATTTTTTCGTTTAATAACACCCTCCTCTGCAGCATAAAAATGAAAGGCTGCTACAAGGCCTTTTTCAAGTGCCATGTCATTAAAATCTTGTTCCACCTGTAAAATTTCAGCAGTCCATTTTTCTTTGTTTTTTAGTGCTGTCGACGGTATTACAACTCGTGCAAATTAAAAATAGTAAAAAGGATAATGTACGATAAATCTTCATGTGTTATGTATAAAAAAGTGAGGTAAATTAACCTGCTAAAAACCAAATTAAATGTGCTGGTATTTGAATTCACATAAATATAATTAGAAAAATATGAAATCCATTACATTTTGTAAACTATTGATTTTTAGATACATATTAATTTTCAAACGTTTACAAATAATTGCAAACGAAAGCAAGTAGTTAGCTACCGACTTGCATTTGGAATGCCTTTTATGTTTGCAGTGTCGAAACAAATTGACAACGGTAACCAGACCGATTCTGGGATAAGATCTCTGGGTCAAGCCCGAGATAAACTTAACTGTTTAATATTTAAAACTAGAAATTATGAACGCACTTAGAAACAAAGTACAGTTGATTGGAAGATTAGGTCAAGAACCTGAAATTGTAACCTTTAATGATGGTAACAAAATGGCAAAATTTAGCATGGCTACAGACGATAGCTATAAAGACAAAAGCGGACAAAAAGTAGAGCGTGCGTATTGGCACAACGTGGTTGTTAAAGGAGGCCTTGTTAGCATTGTAGAAAGCTATGTTAAAAAAGGACAAGAGATTGCCATAGAAGGAAAACTCACCAACCGTATGTGGGAAACAGACGGAGGAGAAAAACGATACATCACCGAAGTGGTATGTAATGAGTTATTACTGTTGAGTAAGTAAGACTCCTTAGTGTTTATATAAAAGAGGCTACCTAATAAAGGTAGCCTCTTTTTTGTAGAAATAGCAAGACTCGAACTCGCATCTTTGGTATTAATGAGAGTACTCTCTATGCTACTTTTTTAATACACTTCGTTACCAAAGACATCTATGTAGAATTTTTGCAATGTTAAATGCATCATCTAGACCTCTGTGGTGTGTTCCTTCTAATGGAATTCCTAATTCTTTTAGAGCTCCTTTCATTCCAAACTTTTTTCGACTCATTCTTTTTTTAGAAAAAAGAGTTTTTACATTGATATGATCTTGAGATAATGGATAGTCTATCTCTCTGAGACTGCACTGACGTTTCATCATGTTAAGATCATATTGTCCATAACTTGCCCAGGTATGGTGATTTCCTTGATATTCGGTTCTAAGCATTTCACATGCTTCTGCAAATGAGACACCTTCTTTATCTAAAAGTTCTTGTGTAATTGTGGTAAGCTCAGTGCAAAAAGGACTTATTGTAGAGCGATTTGGCTTGACAAGTATTCCTTTGTTTTTAGTAATATTACCCGTTTCAATATCAAGCATACAAATACCTATTTCTATAATTTCATTTACTTGACCTTTTGGGATAGGACCATCCCAACAAGTAGCCTCAAGATCTATTACGAGTATGTTGTTTGTTGTTTTCATGTTATTATTTTTTTGAAGATGCTTTCTTCTTTTTTGGTGTTTTTAATTTCATTTTCTTTTTAATACGTTTCACTTCTTTTTCTAAAAAGTACGTATGGCTATCATTATAGGTTTCTATTTGTGCCTTTTGTAGCATTTTTAATGCTGTTGCATAGTATTGCTTTACCTCTAAAGAATATGCAGTAAGCCAATATAATTGAGCATTATCAATACCTTCAATGGTAAATGCATAGGCTATTAGTTTTTGTGCTCTAGCAATATTGTCATTCCAAATTAGATATTTTCCATATAGGTAGTAAACTTCTACATAGGTATTGTCTAATGCAATTACTTTATCAAAACACTCAAATGCTTCTGTAAACATAGAAAGATGCTGGGCATAAATATCACCTAATAAGCACAATGCAGCACAATGTTTTTCGTCGTATGATAATGCGTAATTTAGGGTCTCGCATACTTCTTCCCATTCACTATACCGACCTGCGGCTTTGGCTCGCAAGTAATACGTATCTGCTAATGTTAATCCCATGATTGTTTTTTTATCTTGTTTTTACTTTCTTTTCTGTTGGCTTTAAAAGGTTTTTTGATTTTTTCTTTTTTAAAATCGGTTCCTTTAAAAACCCGTATTGGATTTCCGCGTTGTAGCTCCAAATGATTTTTCCATTGTCCTATAACTGTATGTTGTAATTGTTTTAGGTTGTAGTCGGCTACTTTTTCTTGTAGTCTTTGCAATGCAATTTTCTTGTTTTGATGCTGCGATCTACTGTCCATTACCTGTACTTGCAGACCCGTTTTTTTGTGGGTAGCACGAATGGCCGAACTTACCTTGTTTACATGCTGTCCGCCAGGCCCTGAACTTCTAGTCGCTTGAAATGTTATATCGCGCTCCTGCAGTTCAATAGTCGTTGCATCCTTGATCTCAAAACAACCTATAAACCAGTTTTTTCGTTTATGATGTTTTCTAAATGTTGAGGTTCCAATCCATTGTATGGTGCCTAACCAGTTTTCTAAAAAAGGAGCTAGTTTTTTACCTTTTAACTGAATGGTAACAGATTGCACCGTGCCATTTTGGATGCCAGCTTCTTGCTCTAGTATGGTATAATCTATCTTGTGTTGTGCTATTTCTTTTAAGAAATATTTCAACACTTTGGCAGCAACCCAACAGCATTCTGCTGGGCCTCTACCTGCGGTTATTTGTATTGTATTTGTGTCCATTGTCATGGTTTTTTGATAGTAATGGATGACCAACGGGATCTTTATGTTGTGCTACCAATTGCAATGCAGCTTGTACTGCCCAACATTTGTCACTAGAGTGAATATTTGAGTAATAGCTTAAGAGTTTTTTTGGCGCTACAAGCGTCCAACCGTTTACACAAATAGTTTCATTGTTTCTAGATTCAAAAAAATCGATGGTAATTCGCACTTGTTTTCCTGTAACCAACCAGTCTGTTTTTTCATATCTTCTGAAATTTTCTTGACTAGGCATATGATCATATCGAGTCCACACCTTTTTAAAATCATTTGCCAATAAAATGGTCATGACCTGTGCTACGTTTTTAGGGTGCACAAAAATGTCGATGTCTTTATGATCGTGCGCATGTTTATATTCGATGTGATTTTGAGTTGACATAAAGTGCCAAGCCCAACCTCCAGAAATGGTAATCCATTGCTTTAATTTTTCTAAAATTTCTAGGCCCATTTCTATTCGATGTTCGGGCCATAGTTCTCCGTATCTTTTTGTATTGTGATGTGCTCCCATTTGTCTAATTTTTTAACGAAACTGCGTTAGGGATGGAGGCGGCATCCTTTTTTAGGTCAACAACCTTTCGACTGCGCTCAAGGTGACCTAAAAAAGATATAGCCGAGAGCCCGACTCCCGTTTCTGCTTTTGCAGACACGGGAGAAACGCCCTAATACTACCTATCCATTCTAACAATCTTTGGTGTAAATGTGCCAATGACCTCCACCAATTCTCGTTGATTATTCATTACTTTTTTGATGTCCTTATAGGCCATTGGCGCTTCATCTATACCGCCGCCAATAAGGCTTACATCGTTCTTTTTTAATTCTTGTTTAATACTACTTTGTGTAAATTTCTCTTTACACTTTCTTCGAGAATAAAGACGTCCTGCACCATGAGATGCAGATTGTAAACTTTCTTTATTACCCAATCCTCTCACGATAAATCCAGGCGCTGTCATCGATCCAGGAATAATGCCCAATGTTCCTTTTGCAGCGGGGGTAGCTCCTTTACGATGTACAATACACTCTTGATTGTTTACTAGCTCTTTCCAGGCAAAATTGTGATGATTCTCGATTTTTGCAACAGGTTTTGAACCCAGTAATTTGGCAATCCTAGAATGAATATTATCATGACAGGCTTTTGCATAATCACCCGCAAGATTCATGGCCAACCAATATTCTTGTCCGTCGTGCGTGTTCATGTCTAGCCAGGCTAGATGTTGCACATTTTTAGGCAAGGGACATTGTTTCGTGGCTAAATAGGTATAGTGTTTTGCAATATTGGCTCCCAAACCGCGAGAACCGCTATGCGACAATACGCCTATGTATTCGCCTATATTTAAATCCCATTCATTCTTCTCATCGGTAATAGATACCATTCCAAATTCTACAAAATGATTGCCGCCACCCGAAGTTCCGAGCTGTTTAAAAGCTTTTACTTTGAGTCTTTTTAAGAGCGGAATATCTTTAAACTCGCTACGTTCAAAAATTTCGTGATCGTGCTTTTTGTCATGTGTCTCATACATTCCAAATTTGGTATGTTCTTTTAGAATATTCTCTAATTGATGCTGTTTTCCTTTTAGGTATGATGCCTTCATTGGGTAGATGGTTAAGCACATTCTACATCCAATATCAACACCCACTCCGTAAGGAATCACTGCATTTTCTGTGGCTAACACACCGCCAATTGGCAATCCGTAGCCTGCATGTGCATCTGGTAGTAACGCTCCAGCCACTGCGATGGGCAATTTTAAAGCATCGTACAATTGATACTTTGCTTGATCATCAATTTCATTTTCTCCATAGATAGAAAAAGGGGCTCGGGTGTTTCTCAACTGGTGAAATTTTACTTCCACAGGTTGTACAAGACCTTCTGCAACTTTTCCCCAAATGGCATTTCCTTGAAATTTTTCTGGATGCAGCAATACTTCTTTCGCTTCTTCTAAAATGCGTTCTTTCTTTTCTCTTTTACGGTATCGATTAATTTGCCCTAAGGCTATATTGATACAGTTATTCTTTGGGAAGCCTAATTTTATTAAGTCTTTCCCTTTTAGTTTATTTCCCATGATATGTTTTCGTTTATGATATCCTCAATAGCCACTCTTTTTAATTTTTTAAGCTGTCTTTTGGCATTGAGTGTTCTCTTTTCTTCTTTTGAAATGTTATAGTAATCCCTCCAGTTATAAATTCTTTGGTGAATTTGGTAATAACCGTTTTTTAAAAGCTGTTGTTCTAATAGATCAGATTCACTTTCTAGCGCTGGATCAATTCTTTTTGAATGTGTGATATACGCTCTCGTAAACTTGATTTTAAAAGCAGCTTTTGGAACCCTGATATAAAACCTCAGTTTTTGTTTCTTGTTTACTTTATAGTAAAAGGGAGTACAATGTGCTTGTGCTTTTGGACTTAGTTTATTGAATGTCTTTTTACCTATGGTTGGAACATTGCGATAGATCAAACTTCTTGAGGTTTGAAGCAGCCATTTTTGATGCGCTTCTTCTTTTGTTCTTCCCCAATGTTTTTGTGCTAAAACTTCATATAGCTCAAGAAGGGTTTCTTTGCTTTTATACCGTTCTATCTTTTTGCTTATTACGATTTCTTTAAACCAACCATGTCTTATGGGACGTTCTAATTTTACGTAGCCTAAGGCATGCATTTCTTTCCAAACATCGTGTTGTCTTTTATAAATACGACGTACTTCTCGCTCCCTTTTACCTTTGATATGTTCTGGTTTCAATGGACATATTTTAGATGTAAAAGGTTTTCTTCGGAAATATTAGAGGAAGCCTACCCAGGCATGACCGTTTAAAATAGGTCCCATAAAAAAGTCCGAAACGTTTGGGCTTAGGACTTTTCTAGATATCATAAAAGATATTATGTATTGTAGAAAATGTCTCGAAGCGTATGCACACTAGAACCTAGTTCTCTGTACATTTTGTTAGTTACTTTGAATGATAACATGATACTTCGTTTTAAAAATTGTGTGTGCTTTATTGCGATGCAAAGATGACATGTATTTTTCAATTACACAACAAAAAATTCAATTTATTTTATTGATAATCAAGTAGTTATGTTGTTTTTGGAGTGTAGTATTCCTGTCCGTTTTACACAGATAGCAGTGTTTTGGTGTAACTGCTTGATTGGATGGTATGTAGCGATCTGCTTACAAGTATTCAAAATGGGTCGAAAAATTTCATAAAAAAAGGCGTCCAAATCAATGGACGCCTTAGTGAATATATCTTTTTTAAATCTTTTACCTATTTCATACAGAGAAGAAATAGCTTTTCAGCATCCTTTTTATATGTGAGTATTAGATTTTGCATAAATGTATTTTTATTTTGTTTCTTAAAATTGAATGTCTATGACATTGGTAATATTTCTATTACTTTACCATATACATTTTTTGTCCATCCGTTAATTCTACCGTGATTATTACCAATTAACAATCCGCGTCTATCGTTTTTTCCTTTTACCAGATGCGTAAAGCTGTTTCCACGAACTTTACAATAAACGATATCTCCTTTTTTACAATCTTCCCAAGTTATAGGTTGTAACCTAACAGGTTGTTTAGACTTTAAAAGCGGCAGCATAGAATTACCAGGTTCTTTTGAAATAATGGTCTCTCCATTACTTAGTTTTTGAATTTTCCAATTCATCATATTATATTTTATAAGTTATATACCTCATTATTGAAGTACATATCCCATAAAATTTCAAAAGAACATTTTCAATGAACTGCTGCAAATATGCAATAAAACATAAATACATTCCAAAATTTTTTCCAAAAAGGAATGTTGATTTTTTCTTCTTCTTGTAACCAGCAATAATATATCATCAAAATATCAAACTTCTAACAATAGCAAAGCAACCTTAAAATAATATCATTATTTTTACACGATACTCCCCACATGTTATTGGTACTTGATTAATGTTATGCTTCACACCCTCTTAAAAACCCATTTTGGGTACGATACCTTTAGACCCAACCAACAAGAAATCATTGAACATGTACTTTCAGGAAACCACACGTTAGCAATTATGCCCACTGGTGGTGGAAAAAGTTTATGTTACCAAGTTCCTGCATTGGCTAAAGAAGGAATGACACTTGTTATTTCTCCATTAATTGCCTTAATGAAAGATCAGGTGGATGCTTTGTTAGGGAACGGTATTGAAGCCGCTTACTATAATAGTTCTCAGCCAGAAGAAATTAAAGAAGAGATTCTAGAAAAAGTAATTACCAGACAATTAAAACTTTTATATGTAGCTCCAGAGAGTTTGTGGTCTATCACCAACTACCTTTCTAAAATCACCATCAATGTAATTGCTGTAGATGAGGCGCATTGTATTTCTTCTTGGGGGCACGATTTTAGACCCGCTTACACCCAATTAAAGCGCTTGCAATTAGAATTTCCAGGGGCACCTGTCATGGCACTTACGGCTACGGCAGATAAGGCAACACAAGAAGACATTGTACAGCAGTTAGGAGTACCAAAAGCCAAAAAATTTATATCGAGTTTCGATAGGCCTAATATATATTTAGACGTAAGACCAGGACAGCAACGCCTGCAGCAAATCCTTAAATTTTTAGGATCTCGAGGCTTGCAAAGTGGTATTATCTATTGCCTAAGTAGAAAAAGCACCCAAACACTAGCCGATAAATTAAAAGCTAAAGGCTATGATGCAGAAGCCTACCATGCAGGATTGGATGCAGAAGAACGCAACCGAATTCAAGAAGATTTTGTAAACGACCGCACCCCTATTATTGTGGCTACCATTGCTTTTGGAATGGGTATCGATAAAAGTAATGTGCGTTGGGTGATCCATTATAATATGCCCAAAAATATTGAAGGCTATTACCAAGAAATTGGCCGTGGAGGACGTGATGGTTTAAAAGCGCACGCATTATTGTTTTATAGTTTTGCCGATGTAATGCAGCTTCGAAAGTTTGCAGAGGGCACAGAAACTGCCCAAGTGCAACTGGCTAAATTAGAACGCATGCAACAATTTGCAGAAGCTTTAAGTTGCAGACGTAAAGCGTTGCTTAATTATTTTGGAGAACATAGTAGTGAAGATTGTGGCAACTGTGACATTTGTAAAAATCCACCCACGTATTTTGACGGGACCCTCATTGCCCAAAAAATTTGCTCAGCCATTGTGCGACTTCAAGAACGAGAAGCACTTGGGATGGTTATCGATGTTTTGCGTGGAGCCAACAACCAGCAAGTCTATGAAAAAGGCTACCAACACATTAAAACTTTTGGTGCTGCTAAGGATATTTCTTGGCGCGATTTGCAACAATACATAATCCAATTACTTAACCAAGGCATCCTAGAAATTTGGTTTCATGAAGGAGGAAGGTTATTGCTCACACCCACTGCAAAACAGCTATTATTCGAAGGCAAAAAAATTAAGTTAGCGACATTAACCCAAGAGGACACCAAAGAGAAAGTCGCCAAAGAGCGTGTAGCTAAAAAAGCAACGAATTTATTTGAAAAATTAAAGACCCTACGAAGCGTTTTTGCCAAAGACCTGGGGGTTCCTGCTTATGTCATTTTTAGTGATGCAAGTTTGCAAGATATGGAAGAAAAGAAACCCACCACTATGGAAGGGTTCTCTAAGATTAGTGGTGTAGGAAAAGCGAAACTAGAAAAATATGCCGAGGCTTTTATTAAAGTAATTGCCAAACACGAAGATGCAAAACAAACCAAAGTAGCCACCCATGAAAAGAGCTACAAATTATTTTCAGAAGGGTTGTCTGTGCAACAAATAGCATACAAAAGAGGCATTACAGAAAACACAGTGCTCACTCATTTTATGAAAATGCACGAATTGGGTACAGCTATAGATTTTAATGACTTTATAAATGCTTCGGAAATTTTAGAAATCCAAGAAGCAAAAAAAGCATTAAACAATCCGGACGGTCTCAAAGTGTACTTCGATTATTTTGAAGAAAAAATGCCTTATCATAAAATTAAGTTAGGCTTATATTTAACTAAAAAATAAATCACAAAAAAACCACTAAGTTTCCTTAGTGGTTTTAACCTTTTTCATAACAACGCAAACATAAATCTCAATTTGCTTTTAGCATTTTTCAATTAGACAATTGAAGTGGGGCAAAAAACGTTGTAAAGTTTTATATTTACAATGTAAAACTACAACTCATATTTGTCTCACAATAGCTTTATGAGAAAATTATGAGCTTGTTTATTTTGCTTAAAACACATTTAATACATGGCCTTGCCTTGATTTTGCTATTGTTATGAAAAAAAATATTTTTTTTCTTTTCTTTTCTTTTTTCGTTCTTTTTTGTCTTCAAAATAGTGCTGCGCAAGAAGATGAGCTTACTATTGAAGACATAAAATTACAACTTGAGAACAAAGATCTCTCTCAAGAAAACCGAATTGATAATCTTCTCATCCTTGGGCGTTATTATATTGGAAGGTCTACAGATAGTGCTAATTTTCACCTTACTAATGCACTTAATTTAAGTAAGGTTAAAAATGATAGTTTTAATATTATTAGAGCTTATAATCGATTTTCTGAACAAGAAAAATACCTAGAGGATGATATTAGAACCATCCAATATGCAGACAGTGCTTTGCTATATGCTAACACAAAAAACCAAAAGCATTATGCAGGAATAAGTTATAGTTACAGAAACAAAGGACTTGCCTATAATTACCTTGAACGATATGATTTGTCTTTAGAAAACCTTTTAAGGGCTAATAGTTTTTTATTAAAAGAAGAGCAGGATGAAGAAATAAAAACATATTTAGCAGAGAACTATACAGATCTTGCAGGGATTTATTCTTCTATAGAAAACAATGAAACAGCACTTGAGTGTGTTAAAAAAACCCTCGCTATTGCTAAACCAATAAATGCATATTGGGAAATTGGTGATGCTTACGAGTTTATGGTTGGTCATCACTATGAAGAAGAAGAATATTCTCTTGCTGAAAAATATATTGATAGCGCCAAAACAGTGTATTCTAAAGCAGAAAACATGGAGGGTATTCATGCGCTTGAAAAATACAGAGCGGAAGTGTACTTAAAACAAAATAAACCAGATCCTGCTATTGAAATCTATACAAAGGAACTGCAAAGAGATAAAAAGGACAGTGTTGCTTATATACTTACCGACGATTATACTTTTTTAAGTAGAGCCTACACTCAAAAAGGTGAACTAGCACTAGCTTCAAAATTTTTGGACACTGCAAGAATACAAGCAGCTATTTCAGAAAACCCTTCGCATCTTTTTATCATTGCAAGTCAGCAAGCAAAAATATATAAGGAGAAAAACCAAATAGGGTTAGGGATTTTAGCACTAAAAACAATACTTGATAGAGATGATTTACAGTCACTTAAAGAGTCACAAAAAGATTTGTATAAAGAGTTGTGTGAATTACACGAACTTAACAATGATTCAAAAAATGCCTTACTATGTTTAAAGCGTCACGATAATATTAAAGATAGCTTACGCTCTGTATTGCAAAAGAATAAGTTTAATGTCATCCAATCTGAGTTTAATTACAATGAGTTGTCTTCAAAATTAGAAGCAAGAAATGCGCAACTGCAAGTTTCTAAAGCTGAAGAAAAGCGCGCCAAAGACCGAACCTATTTCACTATTGGATTGCTTGGGCTTTTTGGACTTTTCTTTGCATTCTCATTTTACAGACAGAAAAAATTAAACACCATAAAAAGGGAAAGCCTTATTGCAAAACAAGAAGTGTTAGCTGTAAAGCAAGAGGCTTTAGATAACCAAGTAAAGTTTAAAAACAAACAGATCACAGATTTTGCTATTCATATTTCAGAAAAAAATGAACTATTAGAAAACATCAAGAAAAAATTAAAAGGGGTGAAGGTGATTAACGATGCGCACAAGGGCATTGTACAAGACACCATTCATTTTATTAATAGTGATATTGATCAAAATAAAGAGAAGATACAATTGTACCAGCAGGTCAATGAAACAAATGATTCTTTTCGAGCTAAATTAGATCAGATGTATACCAATCTAAATGAAAAAGAAAAGAAGGTTGCTACGATGTTGCGTTTGGGTCAAACCTCAAAACAAATTGCTTTACAATTGGGTATCAGTGCCGCTTCTGTAGATAATTATCGCTACAACTTACGAAAGAAAATGGAGATTCCTAAAGGAGAATCTTTAAAAAACTTCATCAAAAATATTTAAAAAAAAGGCGCTATCCATCTAAGGTAGCGCCTTTTTAAAACTAACTAAAACTTATTTTACAATCAATGTGTTGTCTGTGGTTGTGTTATTCAAAGGGCAGAAATACACATATTCTCCTGTTGCTAATGGTGTAGGTTTCGACATTTCTTTTGTTCCTCTCTCCACTACTTTTGTGACGTAAGCCGTTTTAATGTGGTTTTCTGGATTAGAAACATCTTGTCCTTTTTTCACTAACACAAAACCAACCTGGTCTGCAGCATCATTGTTTGTAATTTCAAACACATAGGTGCCTGGAGACACAGAAATGCTCTTTTGCGTAAACTCTCCCGTAGTTTGTTCTAATGAGATTACTTTATTTGCTTTTTGTGCTTGTGTAATACCTGTGAAGGCTACTAATAAAATTAGGGTTGTAATTACTTTTTTCATGGGTTCTTTTTTTAATGATTATTACTTCTATTATTTTAAATTTTCTGCATCACAATAATAATCGTGAAGACTTTTGTTTTGACAATGTGCCTTGGGTTGTATGGTTTGCATGATGCTGTTTTTGCTACTTCTAAAAATCTCAATAAGATTAAATATGGAAGTATGTTTTGTATGTTTCATAAGACAAATATTTTAGTTGTTATTGATAGTACAAAGATGCGTCGAAATAAGACCTAGAATAATATCAAATCTTCCCTAGGTATTGTCAATAATTCCCTAATGTAATTTTAATGAGAAATAATCATGCGCAATGATTAAAAAGTGTCACTGTTTTGAGGCACTTCAATATTTCCTTAGCTTATGCTTTTTGGAGTTGTAGGTTGTTTTTGTAAGCTAGCGGAGAAATTCCTGTTTGTTTTTTAAACATGCGGCTTAAGTGCGAAGGATCATCAAAGCCAATGTCGAAGGCAATTTGTTTTGCTGACTTGTCGGTATAGGTAAGTTGTCTTTTCGCCTCTAGTATAATGCGATCGTGTATAATTTGTAGCGGGCTCTTTTTATACTTGACAAAATTATTGGCAAGTGTTTTAGGAGATTTGAAGAGTTTATCCGCATAAAAAGAAACGTTATGCGCTTCTTTAAAATGTTCTTCTACTAATATATTAAAAGACCTTAGTAAGTCTACAGCACCTTGTGTGGGTTTTTCACCATTAGAAGTTAGCTTAAAAAGTCTTGTAGTTTTAATGATGAAACGAGCTAATAGCATGCGCAACATTTCTGCTTGAATGGTATCTTTTGTTTCAATTTCTTCTAGGAAAATGGCATGTAAAGAGGCAAACTTTTCCTGCTCTTGGGCATCTAAAGTAATGATCGGGTTTGTAGTATTTCCGAAGAACAACAAACCATTACAGCTCACTTCTTTATCATGATCTTTAATGCAATAAAATTCTCTGTTAAATTGATACACAATGGCATCTGTAGGGTTTTCCACTTCTAGCCTTTGAATAGGCGTTAACGCAATAATTTGATGCTGTAAAAGTGATACAGGAACACCATCTATTTTTACATTAGTAGTTCCAGAAGTTGTCCAAATAAACGTATATAGCCCTAATGGCTCACTATTATCATTGGTGTCAAAAACTGTTAAGTCATTGATTTTCAAGGTAGCATTCGTGCTAAACTCTGTAAACTTTTTTCGCATAGCGAAGTAGTCTCTTTTAGTATTGAAACATTACAAAAAGCGTATTATTTCTTAAAAAAAATCTCTTGGGCAGCTTTGTAGGTGTTTGTATGAGCTTTTAGAATATGCGCAATGTCTGGAGAATAGCCGCCGCCCATACTCACTTGCACAGGGATGTTGGTTTTTTTACAAATATCAAAAACAAAGCGATCACGTTCTTTGCAGCCTTCAATAGTGCATCCTAGCCTCCCTAATTTATCACTGGCTAAAATGTCTACGCCACTTAAATAAAAGATAAAATCAGGTTGTACCTTTTGCAATAATTTGGGTAGCGTACGGTATAAAGTTTCAAGATATTCATCATCCTCAGTGCCATCATCTAGGCCAATGTCTAAGTCACTTCTTTCTTTTTTGAAAGGGTAATTCTTAGCACCATGCATCGAGAAGGTAAACACCCGAGCATCGTTTTCAAAAATTTTGGCAGTCCCATTACCTTGGTGTACATCTAGATCAATAATTAGAATGTTATTGGCAAGATTACGTGTTAGCAAATCTACAGCAGCCACAGCTTGATCATTCAACAAACAAAAAGCTTCCCCATGACCCGTATAGGCATGATGGGTGCCTCCAGCGATGTTCATAGCAATGCCATTTTCTAGCGCATATTCGCAGCCTTTTATGGTGCCATCAATAATATAATGACCGCGATCTACTAAGTCTCTTCGTAATGGAAACCCAATTTTGCGCACCTCTTTTTTATCAAGGCTTAGCGCTTGTAATCGTTGGTAATAATCTTTGCTGTGTACTCGTAGTATTTTTTCTTCGGAAACTTTAGTGGGTTCAAAAAAGTTTCCTTCATCACAAATACCTTGCTCTAGGAGCATTTTTGGGAGTAATTCGTATTTCACCATCGGGAAACGATGTCCTTCTGGTAAAGCGTATTTATAAATAGGATGATTGGCTATTTTAAGCATAGTATTTCCTTCGCATGTAGGAATTTTTTTATTTATTCTTTCGAATGCAACTTTAACTGTATTCTTTTTCTTTTCACGTCTACATCCAGCACTTTTACTAAAATTTGTTGCTGTAAGTGTACATGCGCATTCACATCTTTCACAAAGGTATCGGACAGATTAGACACATGTATCAATCCACTTTCTTTAATACCTATATCCACAAAACATCCAAAGGCTGTGATGTTGTTTACAATCCCTGGTAATAATTGCCCGGTCTTTACATCTTCTATAGTACGTATATTTTGATTAAAGGTAAATACCTTGGCTTGCTCTCGAATGTCCAGCCCAGGCTTTTCTAGCTCGGTTACAATGTCTTCTAGTGTGGGTAGACCAACCTCTTGCGTGCAATAGTGTTCAAGTGGAATATTTTTTAAGATACTCTTATTTCCTATAATTTCTGAAATGTTCACGCTCGCATCTTTTGCCATTTGTAGTACCAAAGCATAACGCTCTGGGTGCACCGAAGAATCGTCTAAGGGGTTCTTGCCATTTTTAATGCGTAAAAATCCTGCACCTTGCTCAAAGGCTTTTCCGCCCAATCGAGGCACTTTTTTAATGGCAGTTCTCGAAACAAATGGACCATTTTCCTCTCGATACGCAACAATGTTTTCGGCTAATTTTGGACCAATACCCGAGACATAACTCAATAAGGGAACACTGGCGGTATTAATATTTACACCCACCGCATTTACACAGCTTGCCACCACTTGATCTAACGATTTTTTTAATTGTCCTTGATCTACATCGTGCTGGTACTGCCCAACCCCAATAGATTTGGCATCAATCTTCACCAATTCTGCTAGCGGATCTGCCAAACGTCTCCCAATAGATACCGATCCACGAACAGTGACATCATAGTTTGGAAACTCCTCTCTCGCAATTTTGGAAGCCGAATAAATACTAGCTCCAGCTTCACTCACCACAAAGACTTGGATATCATTTTTAAACTGGATTTTTTTAATGAGGGCTTCAGTTTCTCTGGAGGCGGTTCCATTACCAATGGCAATGGCTTCTATGTTATATTGCTGTGTTAAAGTACTTATTTTTTTAATAGCTCCAGTGGTATCACTTTTAGGCGGGTGCGGAAAAATAGTTTCATTATGCAACAAGCCCCCTTGTGCATCTAGGCAGACCACTTTACACCCCGTTCTAAATCCGGGGTCTATAGCCAAAATTCTTTTCTCTCCTAGGGGAGCGCCTAATAATAATTGCTTTAAGTTTTTTGCAAAAATGTCAATGGCTGTTGCATCTGCTTTTTTCTTGGCAAGACTTAGTATTTCATTTGATAGTGCAGGAAATAGCAACCTCTTGAAAGCATCTGTTATGGCAAGTTCTATTTGGTCTGCACAGGCACCTTGAGAACGAATGATTTTGTTGTCGATTCTTTCTAAGGTTCTTTCGATATCGATATCGATTTTTACACGAATAAACCCTTCTTTTTCTGCTCTTAAAATTGCGAGCAATCGATGCGAAGGACAACGCTGTAGCGACTCATTCCAATCAAAATAATCACGAAATTTTTGCGCTTTTTCATCGGTAGCTTTCGCTTTTACTACTTTGGTGCTAAGAATAGCATGGCGTTCTAACTGTTGGCGTAGCATCCCTCGAATGTCTGTGCGCTCGTTAATCCAAGCAGCAATAATATACCTGGCGCCTTCTAAAGCTGCTTCAATACTAGGCACTTCTTTGTTTATATACCTATGTGCAACACCCTCAAGATCACGGGTGTTTTGACTCATGATTATTTTCGCCAAAGGTTCTAGTCCGTTTTTTCGGGCAGTCTCAGCCTTAGTTTTGCGCTTTTTCTTGAACGGGAGGTACAGATCTTCGAGATTGGTAAGATTTTGTGTTGCTGAAATTTTAGTAGCCAAAGCTGCTGTAAGTTCCCCTTGTTCTTCAATGGCTTTTTTAACAGCGGCTTTTCTTTTTTCAAGGGCTTCAAATTGTTCTTTGAAAGTGACAATTTGTTCTAATTGCACTTCGTCAAGATTGCCAGTACGTTCTTTACGATACCTTGCAATAAAGGGGATAGTGCAATCTTCTGCCAGTAAAGCTAGGGTGTTTTTTATACTTTCTTCTGGAATACGGGTTTGTTGTAGTATGTATTGGAGCATAAAGAAAAAGCCTCTTGATTTTACTAAGAGGCTTGTATTGAATGTTATTAATTTATTGTCTCCCCATTAGTAACACCTTGTTGGTCTGGATTTACAAAAACCAGTTTCCCATCAGGCATTTCGGTCATTAAAATCATGCCTTCACTTTCTACGCCACGCAATGCTCTTGGCGCTAGGTTTACCAGCACGGTTACTTGTTTTCCTATAATGTCTTCTGGTTTGAAACTTTCAGCAATACCAGAAACAATAGTGCGAACATCAATACCTGTGTCTACTTTTAATACGAGTAGCTTTTTTGCTTTCGGCATTTTTTCTGCTTCAATAATGGTCCCAACACGCATGTCTAGCTTGGTGAAATCATCAAAAGTACAGGTGTCTTTTTGAGGTGTCACCTCTTTGCTAGCAATCTCATTGGCGAGTTTGCTAGCGGCTAATTTGTCTAATTGTGCTTGTATTTGTTTGTCTTCTACTTTACTAAAAAGCAATTGAGACTTTTCAATAGTGTGTCCAGCTTCTATTAAAAAACGTCTCACAGGAACATAACGCCATTCGGTATCATTTCCAGCTAGATTCAATAAATTTTTAAGTGTTGCTGACGTGTGCGGTAAAAAAGGTTCGCTTAAAATAGCCAATGCAGATGCAATTTGTAAAGCCACAAACATCACAGTTTTGGTGCGTTCTTCATCTGTTTTAATGGTCTTCCAAGGTTCTTCGTCTGCTAAGTATTTGTTACCTAAACGCGCTACATTCATCAGCTCTTGTTGTGCTTCTCTAAAACGATAACGTTCTATAGAACTTTCAATCACTGCTGGGTAGGCTCGTAATTCGGTTAGGGTTTTTTCATCTATTTCAGAAAGTTCGCCCGGAGTAGGAACCACCCCGTCATAGTATTTGTGTGTTAGGACCGTTACTCGGTTTATAAAATTTCCGAAGATAGCCACCAATTCATTATTATTTCTAGCTTGAAAATCTGCCCAAGTAAAATCGTTGTCTTTGGTTTCTGGTGCATTGGCAGTGAGTACATAGCGCAATACATCTTGCTGACCCGGGAAATCTTCTAGGTATTCATGCAACCAAACCGCCCAATTTTTTGAGGTAGAAATTTTGTTGCCTTCTAGATTTAAAAACTCGTTGGCAGGTACGTTGTTTGGCAAGACATAACTACCATCTGCTTTAAGCATACTCGGGAAAATGATACAGTGAAATACAATATTATCTTTTCCTATAAAATGTAATAATTTCGTGTCTTCATCTTTCCAATAAGGTTCCCAATCTTTTCCTTCTTGTGCTGCCCATTCTTTGGTTGCAGAGATGTACCCAATAGGTGCATCGAACCAAACGTACAATACTTTTCCTTCTGCATCGGGGGCAGGGACGGGAATTCCCCAATCGAGATCACGGGTAACGGCACGCGGACGTAATCCATCATCGATCCATGATTTGCATTGGCCATATACATTAGCTTTCCAGTCTTTTTTATGGCTGTCGAGAATCCAATCTTTTAAAAAGGGTTCGTATTGATCTAGGGGTAAAAACCAGTGTTTAGTAGCTTTTACCGTAGGTGTAGCGCCAGTAATGGCACTTTTTGGATTGATAAGGTCTGTTGCATTATGAGACGTACCGCAGTTTTCACATTGGTCGCCATAGCTTTCTTCGTTCCCACACTTTGGACAGGTTCCTATCACAAAACGATCGGCTAGAAACTGGTTGGCTTCTGCATCGTACAATTGTTCGGTCACCTCTTCTATAAACTTCCCTTCTTTATATAATTTTTCAAAAAAGGCACTTGCTGTATCGTGATGTACTTTGGCAGAAGTACGAGAATAATTATCGAATGAGATTCCAAAATCTTGAAACGATTGCTTGATAATACCATGGTATTTATCAACTACTTGCTGTGGTGTAATGCCTTCTTTTTTTGCCTTGATGGTAATAGGCACACCGTGCTCATCACTACCACACACAAAAGCAACATCTTTACCTTGTAAGCGTTGAAAACGTGCATAAATATCGGCGGGTACGTAGACGCCTGCTAAATGTCCAATATGCACAGGGCCATTGGTATAAGGTAATGCAGCGGTAATGGTATATCTTTTTGGATCTTGGCTCATGTTGATTGCCTCGTTTTAAGCGAGGTGTTTTTTGCAATTAGTAAAGCTGCAAAAATAGTGATTTTATCTGGTAGAAGATAGACCGCTTGCTCCTTCGCTAAAAAGCTTTGGCGCACAAGTCGCTGTTAGATCGTTCGCTTTGCTCACTGATGGATGATAGACCATTCGCTACGCTCATTGAAAGAAGATTGACTAATGTCTAAAGACCAAAGACTAATGACTAACTAGGATTTTTCCTGAACGAGCACGTCATTTTCCCAGGTGCCTTCTTTGATGACTATGCCTTTGGCGTCGAAGATTTTTCCTTTGCCATTTTTGCGATTTTCTTTCCAGGTACCGCTCCATTTGTTTTTGTTTTGTAGGGTAAGGGTGCCTTTGCCGTGACGCATGTGTTTTTTTAGCTTTCCTTCGTATTTCATTCCGTTTGGCCAAGTATATGTGCCTTTGCCGTGCAGGGTATTTCCTCTGAGATCTCCAGAATAGCTGCTGCCATCAAACCAGGTAATGTTTCCTTTGTTGAGGGTATGGTTAATCACTTCTACATCAAAAGATGCGTTGTCTGTGACAAACTTGTACCAGCCATCTGTTAGTTGTGATAGATCTGTGTTTTCGATAGGATTAAATTGTTGTGCTGAGATACTGGTGATACCGATGATAAATAAAAGGAGGAATGACTTCATAATAGTATTTTTATGAAGGATTGGTCTCTATTTTTTGGAAAGGCTTACAAGTTAGACCGCTTACTCCTTCGCTGAAGCTTCGGCGCACAAGTCGTTGGTGGTTTGTTTACTACTCTTTCTTAGTGTTGGTTGACAATAGACTAACGTCTAAAGACCAACAACCAAAGATTACTTAATTAGAATACTCTTGCTATAAAATTCTCCTCCGGTGTTGATTCTGTAGATGTATTGTCCGTAGGCCAAACGTGTATTGGCTTTCGCTTTTACATCAACAATATGGTTGCCAGGATATAAAATTTCATTTGCTAGCGTGGCTACTTCTTGTCCTAAAATATTATAGAGTTTTAGATCTACATGGGCGCCGTTTTTCATGTTAATTTCAATAAACGTACGGTTGTTTCTATAGGTAGGAATATGTGTGAAATTACTAACATTTCCGAAGTCTTGACCGCCTAAACCTTCACAATTAAATCCAAGGTTTAGTGTTTCGAAAGTTTCGTTCAATAAAATAGTACTCACCACACTAGGGTCTAAGCAAAACCAATCTGTTAAAACGGTAGCATATACATCCCTAAAATCTGTTGAAGGGACTAGGTTGCTATTGTTATCCCAAGCACTTTGATCTATGTTTGGATGTGTTCCTACAAAGCCACTTCCGTTGAGTCCAGCACCAAACAACATGGTGGGTGAGGCAGCTCCGTGATCTGTTCCGTTAGAACCGTTTTCGAACGGACGGCGTCCAAATTCTGAAATGGTCATCCCTAGTACTTTGTCGTCATATCCAGCTGTAGCTAAATCATCGTAAAAGTTCTTGATGGAGGTTGCCAGATCTTCTAATAATTCTTGGTGTCGTATTGC
This sequence comes from Patiriisocius sp. 208BN25-11, assembly GCF_058147145.1. NCBI lineage: Bacteria > Pseudomonadati > Bacteroidota > Flavobacteriia > Flavobacteriales > Flavobacteriaceae > Patiriisocius > Patiriisocius sp. 208BN25-11. The sequence continues at coordinate 162,279 of NZ_JBYVJY010000004.1, read as the reverse complement.
TTGATTTGCATGGGTGTCAAAACTTTCTAGAGACACCATATACACTTTGGTGCCTAAACCACCTTTAATCATTCTTGCTATAATAGCTAGTTGATCAGAAAGTGGATCGTCTGTGTAAGGAGCCTCATTGGTGGATGCCATATAGGCGTCATTAATTACGCCAGCATAGGTAAATGTTGTGTTTGTGGTAGCACGCATAAACAATAACTTATCTCCATATACACAATCTGGAATATTTACAACGTCATGTAAAGATCCATTTTCTGCAACATTTTCAAGTTGATCTGGATTGGCTACAGAAAATGCATAATTATTATCGGTACCTTCAAAAATAAGGTTTCCGATACTACCAATTTGAATTGCAGGCGGAACCTCTGGTGGATTGATTAAGTAATCTGGATATAAATCTTCAAAATAACGTCCCCACCAACCTGTAGGTTCAAAATTGATAGCATCTGTAGAAGCCCAAATTTCACTGGATCTAAAATGCGATAAGTTTTGTTCTGGATATCCAACACCGTGAATTACTTTCATGTTACCATCTCCCCAAACAGATTCTAAGGCTCCCATATAGTTAGGAATTCCAAAATCTGAATTTAGCATTAATAAATCATTTTCTTGGTGACGAATGGTAGGCCTTAGGTTGGCATATGTATCGTAATCGTATACGGGTACAATGGTATTAAGGCCATCGTTACCTCCTTTGAGACGGATTATGACTAAAATATTATCGTTTTCAGATTGTGCTAAGGCTACAGATAAAGGAGAGGGTGCTGTTGCACTTACATTGGTGCCTCCAAGTACCATGCTTCCTGCGCCTGCTAGACCTAATGCTTGAATAAAAGAACGACGGTTCCAGGTAGCGTGTTCTTGTTCATGCGCTTTTTTATTGTCATTTGTTCCTGGGGTATGGTGGGTATGATCGGTACACATAGCAGTATTATTTAAGTTGAAATTCTGGCATTCTCATCATATGGACGAGTAATAGGTATACTTGATAAGGAGCAGATTCCCAATCAAGATTCCAAAGGCCATCATCGTAATAATTTTGAGGCACTTCCCATTTTAAAATGGTGGTTGCAACATCGTAATCATTTTCGGTAAATAGTTCCTTAGATACAAAGAAATCAACTACTGCTCTTGTGATTACAAAAGGATCGTTACTGTCACTTGATAATTCTCTAGCCAATTCGACAAAAGAAGCCTGGAGTTCTTCACCGTACAAGTAGTTGTGTAAAAACTCCATCATTTGCCATCTTCCTGTAAGGGTAGATGAGTTGATCCAAGTTTCATCTCGTTGCCAACCCGAAACATCTGGTGGATCGTATAATTCTTGTCCTACGAGACCTGCATAGTAATTAACAGCACCCATCATGGTGTCGTCATAATAGAAATTAGTTTCGTTGAGATAGGTAAAAATGATGTCAAACGGACTCTTAATCACCACTCCTAAGGCACGCTCATCAAAAAAGTGCTCACTTTTAAAGAGTTGTTTTAGCATAGGCACCATTTCAAAATTGGAGTCTATGAGTGTTTGAGCTAATGGGTTTATAATTTCTTGCTGTGTAATTGCATCGTATTCGTTGCTTACAAAAAAGCGATACAGTTTGGTGCAGATAAATTGCGCTATTTCTGTTTCTCTAAGTTCAAACAAGGTGTCTATAAGCTCGTCATAGGTGAAAAAGTCTTCAGAGCCGAAGACACTTTTAGGATTTTCATCCCAAGTACTTTCATCAAAATAGATAGGAGCACCAGGTTCGTCCCAATGGTTATATCCTGTTAATGCTCTAGAAGCTTCTAAGATATCTTGTTGTGTGTAATTGTTATCTTCTCCAAGAGTAAACAATTCAAATAATTCTCTAGCGTAGTTTTCATTAGGATTAAAGTTGGTGTTTTCAAAGCCGTTGAGGTATACTAACATAGTAGAATTTATACCTACAGCTCTAACGAATTCTTTAAAATTTCCGAGGCAAAAAGACTGCATCAAGGTGTAGTATTGATACATATAGGGTGCATAGAAATACGTTTCTAGCTCTGTTACAAAATGATTCATCCAAAACATGGTGAGTCTTCCACGGAGGCTCGTTGATATTGTATCATTTGAGGTTTGTGTAAGCCAGTTTTGAATAAAGGTTTGATTGTCTTCATCAAAGTTTTCGAAATCACTTAAAGAAAAGTTTCCCCATGGAGGCGCTGGTGTTGTGGGTAATACAGCAGCACTATCTACAATCGAGTCGATTAGTTCTTCTGGACTCATCGCTAAGGCTGCATCTACAGTAGCTAAATTTGCACCATATCCTAAACGCCTATAGACATGTTTTATCTTTTGAGAAGTCCAAGGATTTGTTCCAGATGGCACATAGGGTGCAATCGATGCGGTATTACAGGGAGGGTTGGTAGTAATTGCCATAAAAATATATTTTAATGGTTGATTTGGGCAAATCATGTGTACTTTTAACGTACGTGTGTCTATTTGACCTAAAGATAACTCAAAAGTTTAATATTTAGTGTGTTAAAATTGAATAAAGTGCCTCATAAACAGCCACAAAGCCTCAAAAAAGAGGATACTATAGCTATTGTTTCTACAGCTCGAAAACTAACCAAAAGTGATTTAGAGCCTGCTATTTTGTTTGCACAAGAGATGGGTTTGCAAGTATATTTTGGGGCTACCATCGGTGCCGAACAAGATCAATATGCAGGAGATGATGCATTGCGTACTCAAGATTTTCAGGAGGTACTAGACAATCCAGACATTAAAGCTATTTGGTGTGCGCGGGGTGGGTACGGAACGGTTCGTATGGTAGATGCCTTAGATTTCACTCAGTTTATTGAACATCCAAAATGGATTATCGGCTATAGTGATGTTACCGTATTGCACAGCCATATCAACACCCTTGGAATTGCTTCTATACATGGGCAAATGTGTTTGGAGATCGAAAAAAGAACCCAAGCGTCTCGTGATACGTTGCGGGATGCACTCTTTGGAAATGTTAGCGGCATTTCTTATGAGTTAGAAACCCCATCTTTGTCAAGAGCTGGAAAAGCAACGGGCACGCTTTTAGGGGGAAATTTATCTGTGCTTTATAGCATTTTGAATAGCCCTTCAGAAGTGAATTGGGAAGGTAACATTTTAGTCATAGAAGATCTAGATGAAATGTTATATCACATAGACAGGATGCTCCAAAATCTAAAACGTAGTGGAAGATTAGCAAAACTCGCTGGACTCATTGTAGGAGGTATGAGTGTGATGCGTGATAATACCATTCCTTTTGGAAAAACAGCAATAGAAATAATTTTTGAGGCTGTAGCCGAGTATGCCTTTCCTGTTTGTTTTCATTTTCCCATGGGACATATCGAAGACAATAGGGCCTTGGTATTGGGAACCGAAGTGGAACTAGAAGTACAAAAAGACAAAGTGAGTGTAAGGTATTTGTAATTGTCTAAAACGCGTTTTCACAATAAAATCACACTTTTTTGACATATAATATCAGTATCTTACCTGTTTTATCCTATACATTTACCCTTGTAAATCATAAATTATACGAACATGAAAATTAGTTTTTTAATTGTAAGCGCGGTGTGTATATCATTAACGATTTTGTCTTGTTCACATAGTACAAAAAGCAATGAAACCCTTGCGTTGGAATCTTCTGTGTCTGATGCATTAGCGATTCATGATGTTGAAGAAACGATAGAAGTTAAAAAGGATGTTATCGATTTTATCTACGATATAGGTCCGAGATTTGCTCCAGTTAAAAGAGAGGTGATCAAAAATGCTACAACAATTGACACCTTTTTTGATGATTACAAACTTCAAGAAATGGAAAAGTTAACCTCCGTACGTATCACGATTATAGAAAATGATGAAGAGACGGAAGCTAGTGAAGTAGGTTATATGGCTACATTTACAGAAGGGCAACTTGCTTTGTTAAAGGCCACTAGTTATGATACTAGTTTTATGATTAAAGCAGAATACTTAAAAAAAAATAGTGGAGCAGGAGGGCTAGAACATGATTATGATTCACCCTATCTCACTATTGTTCCCGAAAAGCAGACGCGTTATTTTTTAGGAAAGGAAGTCTTGAAAAATTATCTAACATTAGAAAGTCAAGAAGTTATAAAAGATATTGTGCCAGAAAAATTGAAACCTGCTAAACTCTATTTTACAGTAAACCAAAAAGGGGCCATTGAAAACGTGCGCCTAGATCGCTCTTCGGGATATCCCGAAGTAGATGAAAAAATGATTGAGATACTTAAAAATGTTCCCGGTTCTTGGGAACCAGCAGAGAATGTCGATGGTAAAAAAGTTGCTCAAGAATTGGTGGTTTCTTTTGGTTTGATGGGTTGCTAATGCTCTAAGTGTATTGCATAAAAATAAATCTAGTATATTTATATTCAAAACTCCCTCTCAAGTTCTAGCATCTGTATACACACTATGGCAGAGCATAACGACTTAGGAGCTTTGGGGGAAGCACTTGCCACCCAATTTTTACTGGATAAGAACTACACTATTTTAGAGCGAAATTGGACCTTCAAAAAGGCCGAAATAGATATCATTGCTCAAAAGGATGATCAAATTATCATCGTCGAGGTAAAAACCAGGAATAGTGATTTCTTTGGTGATCCTCAATCTTTTGTCACCCCCGCCAAAATTAAATTACTAGTAAAGGCTGCTAATGAATATCTTGTTTCTAATAGCATCGAACTTGAAACATGCTTTGATATTGTTGCCGTTTTAAAAAACAAAACCACCCAACGTATCGAACATTTCAAAAACGCATTTTATCATTTCTAAGCTTCTAATTCTTGCTGTTTTTGCTCTATGAGTTTCATGGCTTTATATAGCAATATTATTTCAAGTATAAGGGTAGGAATTAATAGTACAAAACCTCCAAAAGCAAAAATGACCGTCGTAAATAAAGCATAGGTTACAATTTCAAAAATACCTGTTACCATAGCTACATTCCCTAGGGCATTGGTCAAACGTATTACAGCAATACCCAATAAGATTCCTACCACACCAAATGCAATAGATTGCCCTATTAAGATGGCTTCATAGCTTCTAGATATATCAAAGACAAGTGAAGCAAAATCATAAATATAGAAGCTGCAATTAATGGCAATAAAAATAAAGGCGACAATTTTTAAAAAATAATTGTTTAAAATAGACCCCATGAGCACGAAACCTCTCATAAAAAACAAGAAGGATGCTAGGCTCACTAATTTTACCAATACATAAACGGGTGTTGCCAGTAGCATTTCATTTTCATACAAACGCGCAAAATCTGAAGGAAACTCTATAAACCCAATTACAAAAAACACAATACCAGCAATCCATGCATATTTAAATTGTTTTGTTAAAAACGAAGCCTGTTTAGAATCATCAATTTTTAATAACAATAATTCTTTAAATTTTGTTTCTACAGGAGAGGTATGTAATTTTTCTAAGGGGTAATCTAAGACTTCAAGAATGGTTTTTACTGTAAAGATTCTTGGAGTAACTTCTCCTGCCTCTATACGCTGTATGGTACGAACACTAATATTGCATTGTTCTACCAATTCTTCTTGAGTATATCCTTTTTGTTTTCTTAGTTCAAGAATTTTTTGTCCTAGTTCTGGCTGTTTCATGGTGCTCTGATTTTAATTACAAGGCAATACTACAATGGGATGTTTCAAAAACCAATAAATTACAACTATTTTTACCCGTCATTTACCCGACAGATTAGTGTTTATAGTACTTCACAAAAAAAGTCCTTGAAATATTTCAAAGACTTTTTTTGTTTTTTTTTAGGCTATACGGTATTACTTTTCTTCAACGTCTTCTTTTGTTGTTGTATTTTCTAGTAAAGAAAACAGTGCTTCAAGGGTTTCTGGCTTTGCTGTAATCTTTTTGTCTGCATCAAGTACAAAATAGGTAGGGGTTGCAGTGACATCATATTTGTTTCCAATTTCGTTGTCCCATTTCCCTAGACCACAAACGTTAATAAATTCGGTAAACTGAGATGCCTTAGGGGTCCATTCTGCTTCAAAATCTTCTAGTCCCACAGCAATTACTTTTACAGCACCTTCCTCCATCGTTGTAATTTTTTCATGTAGTACAGGCACTTCTTTTAAACAATGCGAACACAGGCTACTCCAAAATACAATAACATAAGTTTGGGCTGAGTCAAGTGCATGTAATGAATTTGTAATTTCGTCATCTCCATCATATTCTGGCCAGGTAAAGTTGGGCGCTTTAGCACCTAAAGAGATGTTCTTGTATGTGTTTAGCTGACTAACTAGAGCAGTATCTTGTAGGGTAGTTGCAATGGGGATTAAATGTTTTTCTGCAAGATAATTGGCAACCTCCACTTGTTCATTAGCTACCATAAAGGTATAAATACTATACAGTAAGTGTTTTTGATACAGACTTTCGGTAGTACTTATGGCAGCAGCTACATCGTCTATATTATATTTCCTAGAAGCCGTTTTATTATCCATGTCCGAATAATTAAAAATGTACTTAATACACTGCTCTAGCGGGATGCCCGAATTTTGAAGTGTGGTGTTGGTAAAATCTATATTTCCTAGATAAGCTTTTTTGGCCTGTACTTCGTATTGATTTACGGTCTTGATTTTTTTAGCAAAATAGGGTTGTGTGGCTGCTATTAAAGATGCAACCAATAACCCGTTTGCTTCTTTTACGATCTCGTTATGCCATTCTTGATGTGTATCTAGAGCTTTTGATAGTTTTTTTACATTGGGTTCTTCTTCACTTAAAATATCTACTAATTCTTTTTCAAACTGAAATGTTTTTCCTCGATATGCTGTCCAAATAATGTTGTCTTTAGAATTGCTGAACGTAACACTCTTATCTTTTGCGAAATTAAATTCGATGTCTTGGTCACCGCTGTAAATAAAATCGAAAAAATGTTGGTCTTGAGGTAAATTATAAACCAAGCGATACATTCCTGGCGTCAAATCTTCTTTTAAAGAAAGCTCATAACTTCCATCACTGGCTACATTCGAATCTGCTACATAAAATACATTGTCTGGGGCAATTCTGTATAAGATTCCAAATTGGTATCCGTTTTCAGCAGCAAAGTTTCCTTTTAGGGTATGTTGCGCAAAAACTGCGATTGGAAAGCATAGTAAAAAAAGTAGTTTTTTAAACATCACATTATTTTTTATAAAGATACAATTTACAAAGCAACTCCTATGCCGAAAATCGTTGTAAGACCTCTAACGCTCTAGAAACAGAGGATACCTTTTCGATAGTAAGCAATAATCGTAGCCCATTGCGGGTTTGCTTCTCTTTCATTTTCACCAATTTTGAATGGTTTTGCACAAATTGCAAGACTTTAGAAAAAGCTTCGGTCTGGTAAAAATCACTTTGCTGATCGCTAATAAAATAACCAATAAAACGTCCTTGTTTCATCACAACTCTCTCTAGTCCCATGTGTATGGCAATCCATTTTATTCTTACGCTGTCAAGCAAGCCTTGTACTTCTTCAGGAAGTTCTCCAAAGCGGTCTTCTAATGCTTTCTGAAATGTTAACAGCCCAGCCTGATCTTTCAATTCATTTAACTTCGTGTAGAGGTTTAATCTTTCCGTGATATTATTCACATAATCATCTGGGAATAATAACTCAAAATCTGTGTCAATGATGACTTCTTTTACAAAGGTTCTATTTTTGAAATCCTTGTCGGCATCTGTGTACAGATCTTTAAACTCTTTCTCTTTTAGTTCTTCGATGGCTTCTGCTAAAATTTTCTGATAGGTTTCAAAACCAATTTCATTGATAAAGCCACTTTGTTCGCCACCAAGCAAATCTCCAGCACCACGAATTTCAAGATCTTTCATGGCAATGTTAATACCACTTCCCAAATCACTAAATTGTTCTAGGGCTGTGATACGTTTTCTAGCGTCGTCTGTCATCGCAGAATAGGGAGGTGTTATAAAATAACAGAAAGCTTTTTTGTTACTTCTACCTACACGCCCTCGCATTTGGTGTAAGTCGCTTAAGCCAAAATTGTTGGCATTGTTTATAAATATAGTATTGGCGTTACTTACGTCTAAACCACTCTCTATAATAGTGGTTGCCACCAAAACATCAAATTCATTGTTCATGAACCCAAGCATGAGTGCTTCGAGTTTTTTACCATCCATTTGCCCGTGTCCAATTCCAATTTTAGCATCGGGCACCAAGCGTTGTATCATGCCCGCAACCTCCTTAATATTTTCGATGCGGTTATGGACAAAGAAAGTTTGTCCACCCCTAGATATTTCATATCTAATGGCATCACGAATGATTTCCTCTCCAAAACGAATCACATTAGTTTCTACTGGATAGCGGTTGGGTGGTGGTGTGGTAATGACACTTAGATCCCTGGCAGCCATTAAACTAAACTGTAATGTTCTTGGAATTGGTGTAGCTGTTAGTGTTAATGTATCTACATTTTCTTTAATGGTTTTGAGTTTGTCTTTTACAGCAACTCCAAATTTTTGTTCTTCATCTATAATGAGTAAACCAAGGTCTTTAAATTCAATCGCTTTGCTTACCAATTGGTGTGTGCCAATCACAATATCTAAGCGTCCATTTTTTAAATTTTCAAGCACGTTCTTTCGCTCTTTGGCAGTTCTAAAACGGTTGAGGTAATCTACTTTCACGGGCATGTTGGCCAAACGTTCGCTGAAGGTTTTGAAATGCTGAAATGCAAGAATCGTGGTGGGGACTAAAATAGCCACTTGTTTGCCATTGTCAACTGCTTTAAAAGCGGCACGAACAGCTACTTCTGTTTTCCCAAACCCAACATCACCACAGACCAAGCGATCCATGGGGCGTTCGCTTTCCATGTCTGCTTTTACATCTGCTGTGGCAGTAGACTGGTCTGGTGTGTCCTCAAACATAAAGCTAGATTCTAGCTCATGCTGCAGATAACTATCTGGATCATATTGAAACCCTTTTTGCAATCTCCTTTTAGCGTAAAGTTCTATTAAGTTGAAAGCAATATGTTTGACTCTAGCCTTGGTTTTCTGCTTTAGTTTTTTCCAAGCGGCACTTCCTAATTTATAGATTTTAGGTGTGGTGCCATCCTTGCCATTAAATTTGCTTATTTTATGCAAGGAATGGATACTTAAATATAAAATATCTCGCTCGCCATACACTAATTTAATAGCTTCTTGCTGCTTGCCTTCTACTTCAATTTTCTGAAGTCCACCAAACTTTCCAATTCCGTGATCTATATGTGTTACATAATCTCCAACTTCAAGGTTGGTAAGTTCCTTAAGTGTAATGGCTTGCTTTTTTGCGTAGCCATTCTTGAGATTAAACTTATGATAGCGTTCAAAAATTTGATGATCTGTGTAACAAATATGTTTGTTTTCATGATCAATAAATCCTTGGTATAAAGGGAATACAATGGTTTCAAATTGTTCTACATGACCTTGCGCATCTTCAAAAATATCTTGAAAGCGTTTGGCTTGTTGGTCGCTACTGCAAAAAATATAATTGGTGTAGCCTTCTTCGGTATTCTTGTTTAGATTTTCGATTAATAAATCGAATTGCTTATTAAAAGAAGGCTGTGGTTTGGTATAAAAAGAAACAAAAGGGGTAATAGATCCCGAAAGCTTTCGGGATGAATTTGAAAAGGTGATTCTTTGATAGCCCTCCAGTTGTTCTTTTAACAAGAGAGAGGTGCAAAACAACTCTTCTGGCTTGTTAATTCTAACTTCTCCTGTTGCTTTTGTAAAGGCCTCGGTAGCTTTCATGAAAAGTTTATCAATAGCTCCGCTAAGTACTTCTTGGTTTTTGAGACAGATTACCGTTTTGTTCGAAATGTATTTTAGAAAACTTTCTCGGTTTTCTTCCATCATTTTGTTTTCTACGTTGGGGATGATGGCAATTTTTTTTAGCTGCTCAAAGGATAGTTGTGTTTCAACATCGAAGGTTCTAATGCTGTCTATTTCATCGCCAAAAAATTCGATTCTGTAGGGTTCATCATTGCTAAATGAAAAGACATCTAGAATTCCACCACGCACCGAAAATTCTCCAGGTTCTGTCACAAAATCGGCACGTTTAAAAGCGTATTCAAACAGTACTTCATTTACAAAATCGATGGATATTTCTTCTCCAACTGAAATTTTAAGGGTATTTTTTTCTAGCTCTTTTTTGGTCACTACTTTCTCAAACAAGGCTTCGGGATAGGTGACAATTAAGGCAGGTTTTCTGCGGGAGTTAATACGGTTTAAGACTTCGCTTCGCAACAAAACATTAGCGTTGTCTGTTTCTTCAATTTGATAAGGTCTACGGTAACTTCCGGGATAGAACAAGACATTGTCATCGCCCAGTAGGTTTTCTAGATCGTTGAGGTGATAAGCGGCTTCTTCTTTATCGTTTAGTATTAATAAAAAAGGAAGTTCTGTGGCTTTGAAAATTTCAGCAATACTAATACTTACTGCACTACCAACCAATCCAGACACAACGTAGTTATCCCTGCTTTCTTGTGTAAGCTGGGTAGTTAAACGTGCTAATGCAGAAGACTCCTTAAAGAGGGAGCGAACAAGGGTTTTACTCATGATTCATCCCGAAAAACGGATGTTTTTAAATGTATGCAAAAGTAACTCAAACCAAGTAGGTCACAAAGTGGTTTGTTGTTTTTTAGGTGTAAGGAGAAATCCTTTTAATAAACTACTCAATAACAATATTCCTGCAGCACAGTAGGCTGCTATTTTAATGCTCTCATAACTTCCAGAGTTGGCTACGCCAATGGCAATAAGCGCCCAAACCCCTACTAGGGCAAATTCTGGGATGTTGCGTCTCCAAGTTACTAATAGGTTGACCGCGGTTGCGATGCCTATTATAAAGAGGGTCCATGTTTCTGGAGCCAATCCCAAACCATTCCATTGTATTTTGGTGAGAAATAGCGTCACGTTTGCTACACAAGCTACCGTAAGCCAGCCGCTGTAAATGATAAAAGGAAGCCATAAAAAAAGATACGTAGTTGTAGATGCTTTACCTATTTTTATAGCATTGTTTTTTATGATTTGGAGTAAGCAAAATAATATAAAGAATATCACAAAAGTAGAAGCCAAGATATAGTCACTTACAAATAAGTAACACCAAAGGCTGTTGGCTACACAACTAGCTATAAACCAAATTCCTGTTTTTTCTACAAAAGAATCATTGAGGGTCTTGTTGAAAAAAGATTTAGATTGAAAAACAACAAAGCCCAATAGCAACAAATAAATAAGGCCCCAAATAGAAAAAGCATAGCTGGCAGGAGTAAATAGGGTTTGGTATTTGGCACTCATCGTTGCCTGAGTAGTATTGTTAAACAGTCCTGCACTCGAAGCATAATTCATATAAAGCGTAGCTATAAAAAATAGCACATTGAGAAGCTGCAATAATTTTTTCGACATAAGATGGTGTGTTAATGTGGCGGTGAAAATACAGTATGCACTTGATAGTGCTAGTTAAAATTATAGTAAAATTATGAAGTGACAGGGGACTTTTTTATATGCAGCATTTAAAAAAATATGTACCTTCAAGCTTTAAAATTTCCGAAGATGAAAAACCACTATCACATTCCGTCAAATGAAGCATATAAAGAAGCATATCAGGATGCATTAAGAGATCCTGAAACGTTTTGGGACACCATTGCCCGTGAAAATTTTGACTGGATACAGCCTTGGCATTCTGTGGTTGAACATGACCTCTCGGCACCAAAAGTGAGTTGGTTTCAAGGAGCACAATTAAACATCACGGTGAATTGTATTGATAGACATTTGAAAACTCGTGGTACTAAAACAGCCTTGCTTTTTGAACCAAACAACCCAGATAGCCCAGCCGAACATATTAGCTATCAAGAGTTGCATGATCGTGTGTGTAAAATGGCAAATGTTTTAAAAGATAAAGGCATTAAAAAAGGAGATCGTGTGTGTTTGTATTTGCCTATGATACCCGAGTTAGCGATTTCAGTTTTGGCTTGTGCTAGAATTGGCGCGGTACATTCTGTAGTGTTTGCGGGCTTTTCGGCAACAGCTTTAGCCACTAGAATAAACGATTGCGATTGCAAAATGGTGATTACAAGTGATGGTTCTTTTCGAGGAGGTAAAACCATCGATTTAAAATCTATTGTAGACGCGGCATTACTAGAATGTAATGGTGTAGCAACGGTTTTGGTGGTACAACGTATAGCTTCGGAAATTACCTTGACCGAAAACCGTGATTATTGGTTGGAACCTTTATTAGAGCGAGCTTCTAGTGTTTGCGAACCCGAAATTATGGATGCAGAAGATCCGCTATTTATTTTATACACTTCTGGATCTACCGGAAAACCTAAAGGTATGGTGCACACTACTGCGGGGTATATGGTGTACAGTGCCTACTCTTTTAAAAATGTATTTCAATACCAAGAAGACGATGTGTATTGGTGTACTGCAGATATTGGATGGATTACAGGACACAGTTATATTGTCTACGGGCCCTTAGCAAATGGAGCTACTTCTGTCATGTTTGAAGGAGTACCAACTTATCCAGATGCGGGACGTTTTTGGGAAATTGTTGCCAAACATAAGATCAATCAGTTTTATACCGCGCCTACCGCTATTAGAGCTTTGGCAAAAGAATCGTTAGCCTTAGTAGAGAAACATGACTTGTCTTCTTTAAAAGTATTAGGAACGGTTGGAGAACCTATTAATGAAGAGGCTTGGCATTGGTACGACGACCATATTGGAAAAAACAAATCGCCTATCGTAGATACTTGGTGGCAAACCGAAACTGGCGGAATCATGGTCACTTCTTTACCTGGCATTACTGAGCAAATCCCTACCTATGCAACAAAACCTTTGCCAGGCATCCGACCTGTGTTGATGGACGATGAAGGCCATGAAATTAAATCTAAAGAAGCACAAGGGAAATTGTGCATTGCATTTCCTTGGCCTTCTATGGCGCGCACTATTTATGGAAACCATCAACGCTATAAAGAAACCTACTTCTCGGCTTTTGCAGGTAAATATTTTACAGGAGATGGTGCCTTGCGAGATGCAAAAGGAAATTATAGAATTACCGGAAGAGTTGATGATGTTATTATTGTCTCCGGACATAATTTAGGAACGGCACCTATAGAAGATGCTATAAACCAGCATCCACAAGTTGCAGAAAGTGCTGTGGTTGGTTTTCCACACGATATTAAAGGTACTGCCCTGTATGGGTATATGACCTTAAAAAACGCAGAAGGGAAAGATCAAGATAGCCTGCGTCAAGAAGTCAATGCTATGATTGCTAAAGAGATTGGTCCTATAGCCAAACTGGATAAAATTCAATTTACAACAGGCTTGCCCAAAACAAGAAGCGGAAAAATAATGCGCAGAATTTTACGTAAAATCGCAGAAAAAGAAACAGGGAATCTAGGAGATATTTCAACGCTTCTAAATCCTGAAGTTGTGCAAGACATTATAGATAATGCGCTGTAAAATGTATTGTTTTCTAAAACAATAGTGACCCACTAAAGTTTCCGAATTAAATAAAAAAGAATTGCTCACTTATTTCGAATTTTAGAAGGACTTATTTTATATTTGCGGTTTAAAATTTATACTATGTCATTTACAGATTTATTTGAGAGCGGAGAGCACAAACGTAACCTAGGGCATTTTGCTAGTATTGCTAGTATTGCTTGCGTCGACGGAACATTAGGAGAAGAAGAAGAAAAGATGTTGCGCCGTTTTGCTCGTAAATTAAATATTGATGTAGTGGAGTATGAAGAAGTATTAAAAAACCCTTCAAAATACCCAATAAATCCACCCAATGATGCAGACAGACGTTTGGAGCGTATGCACGATTTATTTGAAATGATTTTTGCAGATCATGAAATTGATGCAGAAGAACGTGCTTTAATTGAAAAGTACGCAATTGGGTTAGGGTATACAGAAGAGCTTGCTACAAAACTTATCAAGCGTTCTATTGAAATCTACCAAGGAGGTCTTGATATGGAAGATTACCGTTACCTATTAAATAAAAAATAATAGATTAAATCACTTTTTTTAGTGCTTTAAATAATTCTTTTTTGGTGTAAGGTTTCTTCAAGAATAAATTTGCACCGTCTGCTAGCATTTGTTCTTGCTCATCAATCATTGCTTTTCCACTTGCAACTATAATCGGTGTTTCCTCTGAGTTGTTTTTTACAAAATCAAACAAAGACGCTATGCTGTTATTAGGCAATTTTACTTTGGTTATGATCGTTGCATAGCTTTTTTTGGAGAGTCGTTCTTTTGCTTGCTCAATACTAGACACTATTTCTATTTGATAGCCTTCTTCATTATTCAAAAATTGTTTCATGAATAACATTTGGCTTATCTGGTCATCTTCTATAATGAGGATTCTTTTACTCATAACAATCCCAGAACCTTTTGGGATTGTTTTTTTCTCTTTGTAGGTGTTTCTGGTTTCAAGAGGCAGTGTTACTGTAAATACAGATCCTTTTCCTTCAATACTAGTAACAGATACCGAACCATTTAATGCTTCACTAAGGTCTTTTACAATTTTTAAGCCTAGACCTTCACCAATAGGTTTAATGGCATCAAGCTGCAGCTGTTTGTAAGATTCAAAAATTTTAGAAAGTTCTTCTTTAGCAATGCCAACACCAGTATCAGAAATTTTGAATGCAATAGTAGCAGTTTTGTCTTTTTCAGAGTTCAATGAAACGTTTAATAGAATAGTTCCTTCCTCTGTATTGTTATATGCATTGTTTAGAAGGTTGTACAAAATTTGATTGATTCTTGTGGGGTCTCCATAATATTTTATGGGGACTTCTTTCTCTATAGTATAATCAACTTTAAGAGAGCTGTTTCGCTTTTTAATTTGGAAATGCTTTATGATATTCACCACAATATTGGTGAGGTTAAACGGGATGTGTTTGAGTACAATATTTCCAGTTTCAATTTTTGAAATGTCTAACAAATCATCCATCAATACTTTGATGTGCATTCCTGTTTTGTTAATGACATTGACAGTTTCTTTTTGCTGAAATGTTAAGTTTGTTTCTGCAAGGATGTCTGTAAAACCAATAAGGTTGTTTAATGGGCTTCTAATCTCATGATTGAGATGCGATAAAAATTGATTTTTAAACTCTTCTTTTGCAAATAGTAGTTCTCTTTCAAAAGACAATTTATTTTTTGCGATTGAAGATTCGTTCTTTTCTTGAACCAGAGGTTGAGAATCTTTGTAGTGTTCAGAGAAATCTATAAATACTAGATAGAGATTTCCACCTTTTTTCAAGATGTCTATGTCAATTATTTTTCTTTTGCCATCTATTTCAATATTAACACAAGGAAATTGGATAGGTTCTTGTAGATTTTGTAGAATTTCTACAAGCGTATAAAAAAAAGGGTGCAATTCGGTAAGCTTTTGTTTAGGCTTAAGCGTAAAAATTGTGTTGTCTGAAGCGACTATTTCGGTACTATTAGTTACTTCAATAACCTGAATTTTTTTATCTAATGCTTCTTTTTTTATCGTCTCAATACTCATGCCTTCAAGATATTTTTGGTGAGTTTTAAAAACGACTCTTCTACATGTTCTCCAGTTTTAGCACTGGTGAAAAGACAATTTTCAAATTTTTCATTTTTAAAGTATTCTTCAGAAACCGTGTCTTCAAATAAATCTTTCTTATTCCCTAAAACAACAACCGGAATGTTTGGATGATGTTGTTTGAGAAAGTTCATTTCATCGGTGAGATTTTCATAGGTTTCAGGTCTAGAAACATCAAAAACATACACAAAACCTTGAGCACCTATGAGGTATGATTTTCTTGCTTTCTCTATTGAAGTGTTTCCTTCAATGTCCCAGATGACAAGCGTAATGGTTTGACCACCAACGGCTATGTCTTTCTTTTTAACATGTACACCAACAGTCACTAAGTAGTCTTCACTAAATTGCTCGTCTACGAAACGGCGGATTAAACTAGTTTTTCCTACGCCAAAATGACCTAGAAGCACCACCTTTTTAGGGTATGACATTTGATAATTAAATTAGAGTTGCTACTACAAATATATAGGCAAAATACTTAGATTTTCTGAGATTAAACTTTGTTTTTTGTTTTATATCGAAAACACCAGTAAATACTTCAATTATATCTTTGCGTATTATAATTTTTTTTGATTTTGAGACTTCAATAGATGTGTTTCATTCTTTAATTGTGCTTCCTTTTGTTTTTTATGATAACTATTCGTGTAGTTAAAGAACATTATTGCAATGAAATCTGTTCCTGAATTCATACTTACATCGCAATAAAATTTCTTGTTATTGTAGTCTATATACAATCCAGGGTACGCTAATGTTTTTGTGCTATTTTCTAGGAGTTGTGGTATTGCATTTAAAAATATAGGATGAAAATCTGAAATAGGATCACCTATTTTTAGAGTAAATAAAGTATTATCTGTAGAAGTAATAAGGCCTTTTGTATCTACGTGTACATAATGAAGAACATTTTTAAATACAATATTGTTAGTCCCCATGGTGCTATGATTAATTAAAAAAGTAAGCTGTTTCTTACAAAGAACGATAAAAATTTAAAAAAGGACTTCTTTTTGTTGTTTCGTAGAGCTAATTTTTAGCGTGTTTTGGCGAAAACCCAAGTTTATTCTTCAAAATCAAAGTCAAGTTCTTCACGAATTTGTATGGCTCTTAGATGAAAGCTACCTATGTTATGTTCTATTTTTTCAAGAATTTCTCGTTGATCTAGCGTAAGTTCACTCTCTTTTAGCTCTTCAACTTTACCAACAACATACGCTAAGCTATGGATAAGCTTGTCATCAATTCTATCTTTCATAAAATCTAAGTATACTTTTTTCTCCTCTAGATGTTTTTTAGATAAATCAAAGGCTTGTTCCTGAAGCATTGCAGTTTTCTTTTCTTGAGCAGCTTCATGTAAGTTTTCATAATGCTGCGAGTAATCAAAAAATAAGATGGCAAGCTCGCCTCTTTCTTTTTTTATAGTAATATCACAAATGGCCTCCGTGTTATTGATGATAAGTTTAACACATGGAAATGCTAGATTTTTTTGAGTACTGTCTGTGGTATTAAAGACTTCTTCTAGGCTTTCAAAAAAAGGATGTAAGGCGTATAAATTTTGCCCATTTTGAATATCAAACAAAGTGTTACTGCTAGAGGTGATGTCGCCACTAAGAGATGCATGTACTTCTTGAATCTTTGTTGAAAAATACGATTTTTTTTCTGTGCTCATTTCGATATTTTTTGTGCTAGATCAGTAAATAATTGAGACACTCCATCACCTGTTTTAGCGCTTACAAAGCTATGGATGAGTTCTGGATATTTTCTTTGAATAGCCTTTAATTTGCTATCTTCTAACTCATCTTTTTTATTTCCAACCACCAATAAATCTACGGCAGGATAGTGTTCAGAGATGTATAGTATTTCTTCAGTAAGTATTGCGAACGTAACAGGTCGTGTAGCATCAAACACGTAAATAAAGCCTTTAGAACCAACAAGATACGATTTTCTTGTTTTGGAAATTTTAGAAAATCCTTCCAAATCCCAGATAATCATAGACATGACCTTGCCAGAAGAAAGCGTTATGTTTTTTTTTGAAATTTCTACCCCCAAAGTAGATTTGTAATCATCTCCAAAAGTATCATGCATAAAACGTCGTACCAGCGAGGTTTTACCAACGCCAAATTGTCCAAGTAAGACTATTTTTTTTGACTTTTCCATTTTTTGAAAAATGATTTTAAAATGCTATCAACCTCCTCACGGGATAGAGAATCTATCCTTGAAGATAAGCTTTTTGAAGCTTTTAAAAGACTGTTTTCCAATTTATTTTCGAAGGAATTGGTGTATGTGCCCGAGATAACAACGGCAATATAATACGAATGAAAATTTTGAATATGAATACTATATGTTTCATAATCAATAGATTCTAGGTTCTGAGTTTCACCTTGAAAAGCGTCTTCCACAAAACTTTTAATAGCAGTAAGCATTCCAGAAACCATGTCTTTATCTACCATAGAATTTGGGTTGTAGCTCCCTAATAGAATTCCAGATCCTTTTTGGATGGCAAATATTTCATTAATAACGGGTCTATCAAGCTCACTTAGTAACACCTCACTTTCAGAATTTCCACTAAATTTTGCACGAATCTTTCGTCGTATTGTTTCAAAAGACAAGGCGTTGTTTACTTTACCATTTACTTCTTCAGAGAAGCGTTTGAGTTCGGCTGCAATGTATTTTTTAATCATTTGCCCCATGATAGGATACAGGGCTTCAACAACAGCATCTTTGGAGTTGGCAATTTCTTCTTTTAGAGTTTTTGTAATAACAGGACCAAGACGTGTAGGAATGTCCTCGACAAAGGCTTTTAATTTTTCTTCAATAATAGGATCAACTTTTTCAGAAAGCTTTTCCTGTGTCTCGATGGTTTCTGTTATGGTTTCAACACGCTGGGTTATGGCATCGGCAATTGTCCTGTCGTCTACCAACAAGATGTCTCTAAGAAGCTGTAATTTTTCATCTTCTTTTACCATACGTATTGTTTCATATTAAAGCTTAGCGCTTTTGTAAGGAGCTTAAGAGCTTATTTTTTCACCTAAAGTGATTAATAATTTACCCATTTGTTTGCGGTCTAATTTCTTTTCATTGAGATCATCTATTTTATCTGTCAATGAATCTTCAAGATCGGTAATTCGAATATTAACGTCGGTACTTAAAGAATCTATCGCTTGCATGAGTTCACCTCTTACTTCATCGATATAATTTTCTAATGCCGCTTTTTGTTCGTCAAGCTCTTTTTTTAAGGTCTCGAACTCACTATTGTATTGCTGAATATTTTCACCAAATATGAGGTTTTTGATCGCTTCAATTTTTGAAGAAGAATCTTCAGCTTGTGCTACTTCGGGTTTCGTTTTTTTACTCATAATAGGTTACATTATATGGTAATTTATAAAAAATAAATGAATTATGTTTCTTTTTAAGAGGGTTGCATAAAACTCTCAGCTTTAGAAACCATGTTTTTACTTCCGCAGAAAAAAGGTACACGTTGGTGTAACTCAGTGGGTTTTATATCTAAAATTCTAGAAAATCCATCGCTTGCTTTTCCTCCTGCTTGTTCTGCTAAATATGCCATAGGATTACACTCATATAGTAATCGTAATTTCCCATCAGGATCTTTGGAAGTGTTTGGATACATATAAATACCTCCTTTAATCATATTTCTGTGAAAGTCAGATACCAAAGAGCCAATATACCTCGAGGTATACGGTCTGTCTCCTTCTTCTTTTTGGCAATATTTTATATAATCTTTTACCCCTTGTGGAAAATGTACATAGTTTCCTTCATTAACAGAGTAGATGTTTCCATCTTTTGGAAACTGCATGTTTGGATGTGACAAGTAATAGGTCCCAATAGCTGGGTTTAGGGTAAAGCCATTCACGCCATGTCCCGTAGAATATACAATCATGGTCGAGGTTCCATATACAATATATCCAGCTGCGACTTGCTTGTTTCCAGGCTGCAAGAAATCTTCTATAGTGACTGGAGTTCCTTCTGGTGTCACCCTTCTGTAAATTGAAAAAATAGTTCCCACAGAAACATTTACATCAATATTAGACGATCCATCTAAGGGATCCATCAAGACAATATATTTATTGTCGTTTTTTTCGTTTCTACCTACAATCGTGATAAAATCATCTTCTTCTTCACTCGCAATACCACAAACAATTTCTCTGTTGGTCAATGTTTTAATAAAAACATCATTGGCATACACATCTAACTTTTGTTGGTCTTCACCTTGAATATTGGTATCTCCTGCAGCGCCTAAAATATCTACCAAGCCCGCTTTATTTACTTCGTGGTTTACAACTTTGGCGGCAAGACGGATAGAATTAATAAGTCTAGAAAGCTCTCCCGAAGAATATTTAAACTCGGTTTGATTTTCTATGATGAATTCTCCTAGTGTTTTATTTTTAGTAGACATGGTGGGCTGTTCAATGAATTTAACGCAAATATCGCTTTTTTTAAGAAATTGAACCGATATTTGTGTACCAAAACTAGAAATCATGTCTGTGAGTATTCGAAAAGCGACCCCAGAAGATATGCCTCAAGTGCTTGAGCTTATTAAGGAACTTGCTGTCTTCGAGAAAGAGCCTAATGCGGTGCGCATTTCTCCGGAAATATTAGTAGCCGAAGGTTTTGGAGCACAACCTTTATTTACCTGCTTTGTCGCTGTAGTAGAAAATGACATTGTTGGAATGGCACTTTGCTATTTTAGATTTTCAACATGGAATGGGCGAACGGTCCATCTAGAAGATTTAATTGTACGAGAAACACAGCGAGGCACAGGTATTGGTATGAAATTGTACACCCGTGTGATGGAATTTGCTGCATCACATAAGGTAAAAAGGGTAGAATGGGTGGTATTAGATTGGAATACTCCTGCGATACAGTTTTATAAAAAAACCGGTGCCAAAATGCTAAAAGATTGGTACTTGGTTCAGTTTGATGAAGAAGGGTTGTCTCATTTTCTAACACAGCATTCAAACCACTAAAATTTCCGCTTTGCGAAACCTATGATACACGTATTTAAATTTGGAGGAGCTTCGGTAAAAGATGCCGAAGGAGTAAAAAATGTTGCTTCGGTACTACAAAAAACGGGTCATAAAGACTTGGTAATTGTAGTTTCTGCCATGGATAAAATGACCAATACCTTAGAACATGTAGTAGCTACCTATTTTAATAGTCCGCAAAAATTAAAAGAGACCATCTTAGATATTAAGGTATTTCACACCACTATTGCAAATAATCTTTTTGAAAACACATCAGCACCAATTTTTAAAAAGATCGATACGCTTATTGCACAACTCACCTCTTTTTTAACGACCAATAAATCTACCAACCATGCCTTTGTCTACGATCAAGTAGTGTGTTTTGGAGAATTACTTTCTACCAGCATTATCGCTGCCTATTTGGAACAAGTAGGAATTCAAAATACCTGGTTAGATATTAGAACCTGCATTGCAACAGACACAAAATACAGGGATGCTACGGTAGATTGGGAAATCACTCAAGCACAAATAGCAAGACAGATTACCCCTTCTGGAATGACCATCACCCAAGGATTTCTAGGAGCCGAAGACAGTAATAATTTCACTACAACATTGGGCAGAGAAGGAAGTGATTACACAGCTGCGATTCTAGCCTATTGTTTAAATGCAGCAAGTGTTACCATTTGGAAAGATGTTCCTGGTGTTTTGAATGCAGATCCGCGTTATTTTGAAAAAACCACCTTATTGCATCATATATCGTACAGAGAAGCCATAGAATTAGCTTTTTATGGTGCTTCGGTAATTCACCCAAAAACCTTGCAACCGCTGCAGCGCAAAGAAATACCTTTGTATGTAAAGCCTTTTTACGACCCACTCGCAGCTGGAACCTGTGTTGGGAAAGGGGTTACCTTAGATCCGCAAACCTCCTGTTTTATTTTGAAAAGAGATCAGGTGCTGCTGTCTTTGTCCTCGTTAGACTTTAGTTTTATTGTAGAAAAGAACATAAGCGATATTTTTACTTTGCTGGACACCTATAAAATGAAGGTGGCTTTAATCCAGAATTCGGCCATTAGTTTTTCTGTAGTCATCGACAATAAATACAAGAATTTGGAACTGTTATTAACTGCATTACGCTCCACATTTAGAGTAAGTTGGAACGAAAATGTGACTTTGTACACCATTCGTCATGCCGTTTCAAAAGAGGTGAAGAATTTGGTGCAAGATCGAGAAGTTTTACTCAAACAAGAAAGTAGAGAAACGGTACAATTGGTAATTAAAGAATAGTTGCACAGCTTTTTGATTATATTTGTGGTTAACCTTAACCAAAATCAATCTCACATTTAATGGGTATTGTATCCGTCAAAGAATTTTCAAAAGCACTTAAAGTTGACAAACTTGGCTTTATTGGTAATGGCATTAGTATGCTCATTATGCGAATTTTGAAAATTTCAACACTCAATAAAAAATACAACAAGAAAAAACATCTTGATGGTAAGGCATTCATTGATTATTTACTAGACGATTTCAAGGTCACTTTTGAGATCCCTGAAGAAGATCTTAGGCGAATTCCAAAAAACGGACCTTTTATTACGATCTCAAATCATCCTCTAGGTGGTATTGATGGGGTATTACTATTAAAAATACTTTTACAGCATCGACCAGATTTTAAAGTGATAGCAAATTTTCTATTGCATAGAGTTGTTCCTTTAAAGCCTTATATCATGCCAGTGAATCCTTTTGAGAATCATAAGGATGCAAAATCAAGTCTTCAAGGAATTAAAGAGGCTTTGTTACATCTTCAAGACGATAAGCCTTTGGGGCTTTTTCCTGCAGGAGAAGTCTCAACCTCAAAGGATGAAAACAATAATATTGTCGACAAAGAATGGGAAATAGGGGCCATTAAGATTATTAAAAAGGCAAAAGTTCCAGTAGTGCCAATTTATTTTCATGCACGAAATAGTAGCCTTTTTTATAGGTTGGCAGACATGAGCGATACACTTCGTACGGCAAAATTGCCAAGCGAATTACTTACCCAAGGAGAGCGTCTAATTAAAATTAGAATTGGAAATCCAATTTCGGTAAAAGATCAAGAAGAATATGTCGACACAGGAGAGTTCTCTGCCTTTTTACGAAAGAAAACATATATGCTTTCCAATCCTTTTGAGAAAAAGAAGTTGCGAGATAGCATTCCAAAAACTTTGAAGATTCCAAAAGCTCCTAAGAAAATTGCGGGTGAAATTTCTAAAGAAACCATCATTCAAGAAGTAGATGCGCTTCGAAATGAGAATAAGCGTTTGTTAGAAAGTAAAAACTATGAGGTTTTCTTAGCCCCGGCGTCTTTTATGCCTAATATCTTACAAGAGATAGGGCGTTTACGAGAAATCACCTTCCGTGAAATTGGTGAAGGAACCAACAAAGCCATCGATTTAGATTCGTTTGATAGTTATTACCACCATATGTTTTTATGGGATAATAAAACGCAACAAATTGCGGGAGCCTATAGAATGGGACTTGGAACTAAGATTTTTGCTAAATACGGAATCAATGGTTTTTATTTGCAAGATCTATTTAGATTCGAACCAGAATTGTATGATATGATGAGTACCTCGATAGAAATGGGGCGTGCTTTTATCATTAAAGAATACCAATTAAAACCTATGCCTCTGTTTTTACTTTGGAAAGGAATTGTGCATACCACACTAAGACATCCCGAACATAAATATTTAATTGGTGGGGTGAGTATTAGTAATAAATTTAGTGAGTTTTCTAAAGGGCTTATGATCGAATTCATGAAATCGAACTACTACGATCCATGGATTGCCCAGTACATTAATCCTAAAAAAGAGTACAAAGTAAAATTAAAAGATGCCGACAAAGATTTTGTATTCGACGAAAGTGCAGCCGATTTAAATAAGTTCGATAAAATTATCGATGAGGTGGAACCAGGAAGTCTGCGTATGCCTGTTTTACTCAAAAAGTACATCAAGCAAAATGCAAAAGTAGTCGCATTTAATGTAGATCCACTCTTTAATAATGCCATAGATGGTTTGATGTATATCAAAATAGCCGACTTGCCAGAAAGTACCGTAAAACCTGTAATGGAGGAATTTCAAGCCGAGTTAGAGAAAAAATATGCTAACGGAAATTTTAAAGAAGAAGAGTAAGTTAGGAACCTAAAAAAAGTGCCATGCGTTTAGCTACAACTATTAATGAAGTTATAGAAATTCTAAACGAAATTATTGCGGCTGAAATTCAAGAAAACAGCGCCATGGCTTTCTTCCCAGTACTGTATAAAAAAGTAACCAAACGGATTAGAGATGGTATTCTCAATGGCGATTTTGAAGACAACCCAAGAATGGAGCTTCTCGATGTACTTTTTGCCAATAGATATCTCGAAGCCTACTACAGCTATAAGCAAGGAAACATAATTACCCAAAGCTGGCAACGTACCTTTGATGCTACTGCAGACAATTCTTTGCTTATTTTGCAACACATCTTACTTGGGATTAATGCGCATATCAATCTTGATCTAGGAATTGTAGCTTCGCAAACGGTTGGGGAGGGAAATCCACTAGCACCTTTTAAAAATGATTATGATGCCATTAATGAAATTCTAAGTACCATGGTAAATACTATGCAAGCTAGTATTAACAAAGTATCTCCCTTACTTATTTTGCTAGAATGGATAGGAAAAGGAAAAGAAGATAAAATAGCAGCGTTTAGTATTAGTTTGGCGCGTGATGGATCGTGGTTGTTTGCACATCAAT
This sequence comes from Patiriisocius sp. 208BN25-11, assembly GCF_058147145.1. NCBI lineage: Bacteria > Pseudomonadati > Bacteroidota > Flavobacteriia > Flavobacteriales > Flavobacteriaceae > Patiriisocius > Patiriisocius sp. 208BN25-11. Next base: position 137,979 of record NZ_JBYVJY010000004.1, on the reverse strand, counting down.
ACCATGAAGCAAGCGATACTCAACAACAAATTAGGCAACGAGATGATATTATAGCTGTCCTTGCCCAAGAGCTCAGCAATGTAAAAAGCAAGCTACTTCGTTTTGTAATTAAAGTGATTCGTTTTTTTGAAACTAGAAATGTTCAAAAAGTAGTTGCTAGCCTCGAAAATGCTTAAAAATAGTCAGCTACAAAATCACTACAGTAGTTTTTTATTTCATCTCTAGCTTTTGCAAAAGCAGCTTCAGTCTCTGCAGGTGTGCCTACAAACTTTGAAGGGTCATAAAAGTTATGATGTAAACGCTTCGCATTTGGTGCCGCAATAAACGGACAGTTTTCATAGGCGTGATCACAAACTGTGATGATGTAATGCCAATCAACACCTTCATATTCATCTACATGATTTGAGGTATGCGTAGTAATATCGATACCTTCTTTAGCCATGGTAGCTGCAGCCCCAGGGTTGATGCCATGGGTTTCTATGCCCGCACTATAAATGCTGGCTTTGTTTTCAAGTAGTTGCTGCAAATAACCATGCGCCATTTGACTTCTACAACTGTTTCCTGTACAAAGTACGAGTATGTTTTTCATATTTATGCCCGCGCATGCGGGTATCTCAAAGTAGTTTGCACTACCAAATTAATAATATTTTTTTAGCAACATCCACTTCCAGGAGCACAACTGTTAGCTGAGGCTTCTGCGGCTATAGGTTCTGGTACGCCACAAATATCTTCTGCTTTACAAGCTGTTTTCTGTGTGGCTAGGTTGAGCATTACATTACTGCCATGCACTTCTACTCCAGTTACAAACAATTGGGCTGTGTGAAACATACTGTTGCTATATTCAAAACGGACTTCACTGTTTTCTGTGTAGGGTCTCATTTTTCCAACTTTGTTTAAGATGCCTAGTGCTTTGTAACAAGACATAAACTCGGTTTTTCCAATTTCCGAAGGACTCTCCCAAAGCTGTATAATAGTCTCTTTCCAGGCATCGGTTTGGGCTCCGCAATCTACAGAGTCTACCGTAATGTGTTTTACTTCGGTAATATGGTAATTGGCTCCTACCAATTGCCCCGGAGCATATTGAAAGAGGAGCGATTTATCTTGGTGCTCTTTAAGTGTGGTAAATAATTCTTGTGTTGTCATAGCTTTTTAATTAACAGCATTTCGCTTCAGTGGTTTCAAAAAATTCTTGGAATAGGTCTTTTAACTTGCCTAGTTTGTCTACGTTAATTCTGTAATACTGGCTTTTTCCTTCAAACTTGCTTTTAAGCAATCCAGCTTTTTTTATAACCTGTAAATGTTGCGAAGTGGTAGGTTGTGATAGCTTAATGGTTTCTGAAATATCCTTGCACAAACATCCGTCGCAATCTCCAATATAGTTTAAAATAGAAATTCGTGCGGGATGTGATAGTACTTTGGCTAAGTCTGCCAATTGATTTACACTTGTGGTGTGTAAGTGCCTTTTTGAAACGCCCATATCAATTTATTTTAGTTGTATAATGCAATATTACGATGATAATTTGAGATATAAAAAAAATACATTGCTTTTTAGTTGTTCATGCTCCTTAAATCTTATTCGAAAGCACTGTCTATAGGCTCCCAAAGCTCAATTTTGTTGCCGTCATTGTCCATAATATAGCCAAACTTGCCATAGTCAAATTCTTGAATGTCGCCTATGATGGTGACGCCTTCTTCTTTGAGAAGTTCTAAAAGTCCTACTAAGTTTTCTACTCTATAATTAAACATGAAGTCTTTTTTGGAAGGCTCATAATAATCTGTGTCTTCCGAAAAAGGGCTCCATTGAGTAGAACATTTGTTTCCGTTTTCGTCTTTCCACCAAAAGGTACAGCCCCATTCATCCGTATTAAATCCTAGGTGTTTTTTGTACCATTCTTTGGTTGCTTTTGGGTTTGTTGTTTTAAAGAACAAACCACCAATGCCTGTAACTCTTTTCATATGCATCCCTCGCGCAGGCGGGGGTCTCATTTATAACTCCAAAACTATTTAGAAATTCACTAAATACATTGGAGTCTTTAATTAACATTCATTTATTTCTTAAAAGTACTTAAAATTTTATCCACAATTACCTGAGCTAATTTCTCCTTACTCTCTATCGTCCAACCAGCAATATGCGGACTTAAGATAACATTATCCATCCCCAATAGCTCTTTAAATTCTTGGGGCATGGTGTCGTTAAATAGGGTTTCAAAAGATAACTTTTCATACTCTAGCACATCTAAGCCAGCGCCTAAAATTTTTCCGCTATGAAGACCCGCTACCAAATCTTTGGTCACTACACTTTTCCCTCTTGCGGTATTAATCAACCAAAAGGGTTTTTGGAAACTATCAATAAATCCAGCATCCACCATTTTGTTTGTTTGTGGTGTCCAAGGCGTATGTAAACTCACTACATCTGCCATTTCTTGAAGTGTTTTTAAGGATACTTGGGTAGCATTTTTGTTCCCCACACTTTCTTTAATGTCATAACAAAAGACCGTACAATTAAATCCTTTTAATTTTTTTGCAAAGGAGCGCCCCATGTTGCCATAACCAATAAGACCAATAGTTTTACCTTCTATTTCTATGCCTCTGTTAAATTCTCTATTCCATTGTCCAGCTTTGACTTCTCGGTCGGCTCTGTTGAGGTTGTTAAACAAGGATAATAGCATTCCTAATGCATGTTCCCCCACCGCATTTTTATTGCCCTCTGGTGCAGAGATAAGATGAATGTTTTTTCTTGTAGCATACGGGATGTCAATGCTTTCTAGTCCGGCACCCACGCGTGCTATAAATTTTAGGTTTGTAGCAGCATCCAGAAACTGTTTGTCTATGTTAAATCTACTGCGTATGACAATCCCATCATAATTTGCAATCACCTCCTCTATGGCTTCTTTAGGAGATGTATAGTCCTCTGCGTTTTCAAAACCAGCCTTAGCGAGCTGTTTTAATAGTAGTGGATGATTTTGATCTAAATGAAGTACTTTCATGGCCATAGTTCTGAAATATTGGTGAATTTATAAAGAAAGTATGTGCTTTTGAAATGAAATTGCTAGAGATAATTGTTTAATAACATTACTGTCACCCTGAGCTTGTCGAAGGGTAGTATTATTTCTTTTAAAAACAATCTGTTTAAAATAGGTTTCGACTGCGCTCAACCAGACATAGCCACTTAAATTTTTGGGTATTCGGTTTGTGTTTTTTCGTGCTGTATATCTCCAGTATGTTTGGTGTTTAATTTTTCAAAGAGTAATAGGTGCACCTCTTCATCTCCCTGACTTTTCGGGCAATGTTCAACACCTTTAGGAACCACGATGATTTCACCTTCTTTTACAATTTCTACCTTGTCTCTAAAGTGCATTTCGAGTACCCCTTTTTGAACATAAAATAGTTCGTCTTCATCATCGTGTTTATGCCATACAAATTCGCCTTGAATTTTAGCCAAAATGACTTGCATATCATCTACTGTAGCAATTTGATGGGGATGCCATTGTTTGCTGAATTTGCTAAACTTTTCTTTAATATTAATAGGGTGCATGTGGGTATTGTTTTATTAAAAACAAGGTACTCATTTTATATTTAATCTTCTAAAGTTGATTTGTTATGACTCTTATTTGAAAATTATTTTTAATGTGTTCTTTTCTTTTTTGCATTGCCCAAAAAAGAAATCGACAAAGGAGATTCATGAATACTTAAGCAATAAAAAAGCATGAGCTAAAAAAAAAAGTCTAGCCTTAACCTAAGAAGTCACCCAAAACGTTCAAAAAAGCTAAACAAAATGAACTCGCCTTATAAACAATTGGGTTTAATGATATAGTTTTATAAATAGGCTCAAACAGCCTTTTGTTTTTAACGCTTTTTCAAACTATGGGTCCCGACTTCTTAGCTTAGGGCGGTATAAAAGGATTGAGATGAATAGGAATACACTATTCAAAAGATATTATAATAATTTTCTAAAATTTCCGCCCGCGTGTCGCAGAAGCTTTAGCGGAGGCACAAGAGAAAAAACCTAAAACTCAAGCATGAGTTTTGCGATAAAGAAGAACAGAAAAATCCCAAAAATATCATTACTGGTGGTAATAAACGGACCCGTTGCAATGGCGGGATCAATGCCTTTTTTGTCTAAGATAATAGGGACAAAGGTACCTACAAGTGCAGCAACAATAATAACGAGTAGCATTGAGACTGCAATAGTAATGGCTACCTTTTGATCCATGCCCGAGAGTACGCCAAAGACGATTACTAACAAGCCAAGAACAACACCATTAATGAGTGCGAGTCCTACTTCTTTTAGAAGCCTTTTAAATAAACTTCCTTTTACATTGTCGTTTGCCAAACCTTGTACAATGATGGCGCTTGATTGTACTCCCACATTTCCAGCCATAGCGGCAATAAGCGGTGTGAAGAAAAAGAGCTCTACATGACTAGCAATAGCCTCGTCAAAACCTTTCATAATGTACACACTTCCTAATCCACCTAGAAGTCCTAAAACCAGCCAAGGTAAGCGTGCTTTGGTGAGTTCTAAAATGCTGTCATCTGCCTCTACATCTTGTGAGATACCTGCCGCCATTTGGTAATCTTTTTCGGCCTCATCTTTAATGAAATCTACAATATCATCAATGGTAATTCTTCCAACCAAAACACCTTGCTCATCGATTACAGGAATGGCTTCCAGATCGTATTTTTGCATGATACGCGCTACTTCTTCATTTTCGGTGTGCACGGTAACGTAGTCTACTTTTGGAATAAAAACGTCACTTATTTTTGTTTTGGCCTCGGCGGTAAGTAAGTCTTTTAATGAAAGTCTTCCTGTAAGTTTTCCTTCTTTGTTGGTTACATAAATAGAATGTACACGGGTTACATTTTCTGCTTGGCGTCGCATTTCACGTACACAACCTGCTACTGTCCAAGTTTCTTTTACCTGTACCAATTCTTTTGCCATAAGGGCACCCGCGGTGTCATCGTCGTAGTTAAGGAGCTCTACAATATCTGCAGCATGCTCTTCATCTTCAATTTTATCGATGACCTCTTTTTGAATTTCTTCATCAAGTGTTGCCACAATATCTGCGGCATCATCGGTATCTAGTTCTTCTAATTCGGCTGCAATTTCTTTTGGCGATAAACGGTCTAGAATTTTTTCACGAATATCTTCGTCCAGTTCCATAATGGCGTCTGACGTGATTTCGCTTTCTAATTGTTTAATGAGGTAGGTGGCCTCGTCACTTTTAAGTTCTTCTAAAAGTTCTGCAATGTCGGCAAAGTGATATTCTTGTAGGAGCTCGCGCAACGCATTGCCATCTTTTTTGGCAATGAGTTTTTGTATGCTTTGTATGAAATCACTCGTGAGTTGAAATTGCATCTTGTTCCAGTTTTTGTGTTAGCGCAATAAATTGTGCTACAGATAGCTGTTCTGGTCGTTGGCCAAAGATAGCATCTTCTTTTATTTTATCTGAAATATTAAAAGATTTTAAACTGTTACGTAGTGTTTTACGTCGTTGCTGAAATGCTGTTTTTACCACTTTATAGAGCATGGCTTCACTACATTCAAGCTGTATGGATGCTTTACGAGTAAGTCTTAAGACACCGCTGTCTACTTTTGGAGGCGGATTAAACACCGTAGGCGGTACGGTAAATAAATACTCGGCATCGTAAAAAGCTTGCGCTAGCACTGAGAGAATACCATAAGTTTTGTTTCCTTCTTTGGCACAAATACGCTGTGCTACTTCCTTTTGAAACATCCCTGTAAATTCTGGAACCTGCTCTTTTATTTCTAACATTTTAAACACAATTTGTGTCGAGATGTTATAGGGGAAATTTCCTGTGATGGCAAATTGTTCGGTGCCAAAATAATCTTGAAGGTCTTCTTTTAAGAAATCGGCTTCTAAAATTTGAAGGGTATCCTGCGGATAGTTTTCCAGTAAATATTGAACCGAGTCTCTGTCCAAATCCATAGCAACAAGATTACACTCTTTTTCTAACAAATATTTGGTCATAACACCCGTTCCTGGTCCAATTTCCAAAACGTTTGTATAGCCTTTATATGTTAGGGTTTCGGCAATGTCTTTGGCAATGGTTTCATCTGTCAAGAAATGCTGTCCTAGATGTTTTTTAGCGCGTACCGAATCATTTTGAGGGTTAAAATCTCGTTTCGGTGTGGCGCTATGCTTCTTGTATTTCTTTTTTTTAGACATGCTTTTTTGATTCTAACACTAGTTATTGCTCGCAAATTACTTCAAGCTCTGTTCTAAAAGCTACAAATTTTCCTTCAAAAGGTTTGCTTTGTGCTCTTAGGGTTTCTGCATCTTCTGCATAGTATTTTTCTAAGGTTTCTTTACTGTCTGTAGTGTATTGCACAGAGTAAGTAGTGCCTCCCATTTCTTCTTCTACCATCACTTTGGTCATAAGCGCTTTGCTAAATTTTCTAGTATCCAACATCGCAGGAATGTGCTCTGTTTTCATCCAATGTACCCAGGTGTCATGGATGCTGTTTTCTATGTTTATAGTGACATTGTATATGTACATAATGAAGCTTCTTTTATTCTAAATTGTGCTTTGCAAAAGTACGACAATGATTTTAGTTGATGAGATACTATTTGTTGAGATGAAATATTACGCAAAGATCATCTTAAATGAAAGAGGAGTTGCTTCCGAATGTTATTTTGAGGTATCCTTTAAATTTACTCAATTTCATCACCGCGTAGCATGCGGTATTTTTTTCTCGCTTCAACAAAGTAGATACTGTCGGCAAAATTAAAAATGATTTGCTCATAGTAGTCTTTGGCTTTTTGAGGATTTTCTAATTCGTTCTCGTACAAGTTGGCTAGTTTGTAATAGGCATCGTCTGCTAAAATCTCATCATTGTAGAGTTCAATAAGTTTAAGGTAATTTGCTTCGGCTTTGATGAATTGCCCTGTTTTTTCATACAATTCTCCTTGTTTTAACAATGCTTCATCTTCAATTTTCTCACCCTTGTGGTTGGTTAAAATTTCAAATAGTGCAGCAATAGCTTCTGTATCTTTATTTTGAAGGGCTAATAAATCGGCATGCGCAAATTTCTTTAATGCGGTTTGTAGCGAATCTTCTAAGGTATTGTCATGAATCATGAGCGCCATTTGTAGGGCATCATTGGCAATAAGCTGTGTGGCAGATTTCCGTAAGACATCTACCTGTGCTTTTGCCCACACAAAGTCACCTTTAAAATAACTGGTACGCGCCACTTTAAAACGTGCTTCTTGTGCTAAGACATCACTCTTTACTTTTTGTTGTATTTGCGAATAGTAGATCAGTGCTCTGTTAAATTTTTCATCAAACACTAAGATATCTGCTAATTCCATTTTTACACGAGATTCTTGGTAGGCGTTTAATTTTTTGTCTGCAAGTTCTTTTAAATTATTCGTTGCTTTTGCAATATCATTGGCCTGAAATGCTAAAAAGTGGTTGTAATCTATTTGCAGCAAATAGGTTTCTTTGCCACGTCCGTATTCCTCTAATAAGCTTTCAAACTGAGCTATAATGTCTGGATACTCTTTTTCGGTAGCAGTTGCCAATCGAATTTTCATAAGGTATTGGTGCCCTTGTAATTTGGCACCTGGCGTATCTGACTTTTCAATGACGAAATTGATAATCTCTTCGGCACTTTCGTAATCTTCTTCTGCAATAGCAATGAGGGCAAGATCTGAAATACCTCCCAAATCACCGTCGTTCATTCTTTTGTAAATGGCTTTTTCTTGTCTAAAGGCTTTATCGAATTCTTTTTGCTGAATAAATAACCAGCTCAACAATTCGTTGTACAATACATCGGGACCTTCTTGCAGTTTTGTGAGTAGGATTTTTCTAAGAATTACGTTTGCTTCATTGTTAGGATCTTCGGTAACATACAAACTAAAATTTCGTTGTGCGGTGCTTTTATAGCGTTGCTGAAATTTTACAGCATTGATATACTTTAAAAACATTTTTTCTAGCTTCCCTTGTTCCCCATAAATGCGCGCTAATTGTAAATTGTAGTTTACATCTGGATTGAGCTCCATGCCTTTTTCATAGGCAATAACCGCTTCGTCTAAGAGGCTGTATCCTTCAAATCTTTTGGCAATGACTGAAGCATAATTGGGTTTTTCATCAATAAATGCGAGTGCTTCTTGATAATAGCTAGTAGCAATTGAGTCTTTTTGTTGTAAGGCGTAGTTGTGCCCTAAATCGACCATGTATTGCTTTTGCGGATTGCGTTTGCTTAGTTTTTTATCAAGGATAGCTTGTGCGGCATCAAAGTTTTCCAGCTGTTGGTTGGCTTCGATAAGTTTGATCATGTAATCGTTCTTATAAGGAGATTCCTTATAGAGTTTTTCGTAGATAGAAATTGCTTTCTCATACTCACCACGATCAAAATAATTGCGTGCTAAAATTTCGCTTTGCGAAAACACAGAAGTGCTTAATAAAACAAATAAGAAAACAAATACATATCGCATACCGTAAAGATAGTGTTTTTAGCTAGGAGATTAAAAACAAAAACCATTCCTAATTGATTTTAAGAATGGTTTTTAATTTGGATATATGTTGACTAGCTAATCATATCAAATCCACAATACGGAACTAACACGTCTGGTATTTTAATTCCTTCTGGGGTTTGGTAATTTTCAAGAATTCCAGCAAGTACTCTAGGTAAGGCTAACGAGCTTCCGTTTAAGGTATGGGCTAGCTTGTTTTTACCGTCATTGTCTTTAAAACGTAATTTTAATCTGTTGGCTTGAAATGCTTCAAAGTTAGATACAGAGCTTATCTCCAACCATCGGTCTTGGGCTGTTGAAAATACTTCAAAATCGTAGGTGAGTGCTGCTGTAAACCCAAGATCGCCACCGCACAAACGTAAAATCCTAAAAGGCAATTGTAGTTCTCTTAAAATTTCAGTTACATGATCCACCATGCCATCTAATGCTTTGTAACTATTATCTGGGTGCTCAATACGTACAATTTCTACTTTGTCGAATTGATGTAATCTATTCAAACCTCGAACATGTGCACCATAACTTCCTGCTTCTCTTCTAAAGCAGGGTGTATACCCTGTACAAGTAATAGGTAGATCTGCAGCCTGTACTAAGTCTCCTCTAAACATATTGGTTACGGGCACCTCTGCAGTTGGAATTAAATACAAATCGTCTACACCCACATGATACATTTGTCCTTCTTTGTCTGGTAATTGTCCTGTACCAAAACCAGAGGCTTCATTTACCAAATGCGGCACTTGGTATTCTGTATATCCTGCGGCTGTATTTTTGTCTAAGAAATAGGCAATAAGCGCTCTTTGCAAGCGTGCACCTTTTCCTTTAAATACCGGAAATCCTGCTCCTGTAATTTTAACGCCTAATTCGAAATCGATAAGGTCGTATTTTTTGGCTAGCTCCCAGTGCGGTAGAGCTCCTTCTGCTAATACTGGAATATCACCTTCTCTAAAGGTTTCTTCATTGTCGTTTTCATCCTGTCCAGCGGGAACTAAAGCATTTGGAATGTTAGGAATGGTATATAAAAGGTTTTGAAGTGTTTCTGAAATATTCTTCAACTGTTCATCTAACGTTTTAGATGCTTCTTTGAGTGTTGTTGTTTTTTCTTTCAGCACATTCGCTTCGGCAGCTTTTCCAGATTTAAAAAGCATCCCTATCTCTTTAGAAAGGGAATTTGATTCTGCCAATACTTCGTCTAGTTTTGTTTGTGTAGCACGACGATTTTCATCGGCTTCTAGTACTTGATTCAATACAGAAGTTGCATCGATGCCTCTTTTTTCGAGTGCTTTGATGTAGGCTTCTTTATGATCGCGAATGGCGTGAACTTGTAACATATTTCCTTAAATTTTTTGAAGCGGTAAAGTTATGGAAATTGTGAGAAAGGAGGATTTGAAAATGAACTAATTTGAAGATTTGAAAATCAACTCATTTTCAAATTGATGAATTTTCAAATTAATTGTCAGAAACGGTTTAGTAAAAAGCCCATAATCACAAGAATAAAAATAACAAGCAACACTACAGATTGCATGTTTCGCGCTTTGTCTTTTTTGGAGTTTTTATTAATCATGACAGTCTATTTAAAAGTCTTAAAGATAGCTATTATTTTTTGTCTGGTGCCTTGTGATAGTTCTCTGGAGAAGGTAGCAACCAGTCGTGATGTTTAAAATGATTCCATTCTTGAGATGCTAAGTCTATGGTGTTGTCTATAAGGCGATACATGACTCCTCCATTTACACGAACGCGGGTGTCTGCATATACGGCAACATCATTTCCTTTTTCAGCTTCTATTTTTTTAATACGCTGCGCCAATTGCCAAATAAAATCGGGTTTCGAATTTACTTTGCTTTGTTGTTTTCTGCTAAGTAATGCTTTGTAATCATAGCGCTCACGCTTTTGGGTTTCTTTGTTTACTGTGTAGAGTGTGGTGGTGCCTCCTTTGGTACGTAACATCATACGCCAACTTAGACGATGGCCTTCTTCGGTCCACAGCACGTCGTCTTGAATAAACCAATGTCTTAGCGGTAGCGCTATTTGAATAATAAAATAGATGCTACACACTATAAGTAATCCTTTTTTATAGGACGGCACTTTTACTTCTCCCAAGCTATAATGTTCTTTTTTAGGAAGGAATCGGCGTTGTAAAATTTCTGAAGAGAAAAAGAAAAAGGCAAATGCCATTGACATAAACGGAAAGATCCCAATTTGAAACACCACTGCATTAAAGAGATGGAAAAATATAGAGACGCAAAAGGCAACAAATCGAGTGCGTTTCCAGAGCAGTAGTGGGACAATGAGCAGGTCAAAGAAGATGCCTACATAAGCAATGCAATAATGTACCCAGGGTAGTTGTAAAAAGTCGCCAATGAGCCAATAGTCTTTTTTGCCAGACATGAATAGGCTTGTAGTGGTGCCATCAAGCCAGTCTGGGTATATTTTTGCTACAGAGGCATAGGTGTAGACAATCCATACTTGTAAGATCACAAACAAGGCTACCCAACGAGGCATGGATCTGGATACTTTTTCGGGTTGTTGTTTGGCGTCTAATGAAAACCATTTGTTGGCGGGTAAAAACACCATGCCCCAACACAAGAGCATCATGAGGTAATAGTGATTGTTGTAGCTGGTTTTTTGCATTAAATAGACGCAGGTCCACATAAGGGCATAACAAAACATGCTGAGTCTGTATTTGTAGCCCAGCATCACTCCAATACCAAAAACACCCATGATGGCAAAGTAGATATACATGCCATAACCGGGCAATGGTTGTAAAAATTCAAAACCAATAAAGTTAAAGGTAAAGTCGGGTTCAACGAGAGTTCTACGAACCCAACCCGTTGCAATGGCCCCAAAGGCTTCAGCTGCTATAAGGAACCCAAACACTGCTCGAAAAAGAACGAGACCACTATTGTCTATATGTTTGAATAAAAATTTATGCAAGGTTCTTTATGTAGTTTCGTGCAAAAGCTTCGTCTTGTTGAATGGCTTCCTTTAAGGCGTCTATGTCTTTAAACGTAGCTTCGTCACGAATGTGTGTTAAAAATTGTAAGGTCAGGGTATTTCCGTAGAGATCTTTATCAATATCTAAGAAAAAAGTCTCAATGGTTTTTTTGGTTCCGCCTACGGTAGGGTTGGTGCCAATGCTTGTAATTCCGTAGGTTGCTGTGTCGTCTATATTGGCTTGTACCACATACACTCCATTACTCGGAATAAGTTTATAATCTTCTACAACAGCAAGGTTTGCAGTAGGATAATTAATGGTTCTGCCAAGGGCTTTGCCTTTTACAACGGTGCCTTCTATGCTAAAATGATAGCCTAAATACTTGTTGGCGGTGGTAATGTCTCCTGCGTCTAGTGCTTTTCTAATTTTGGTAGAACTTACCGAAACTTCATCGAGTTGTTGCGCGCTTATTTCTTCCACTTCAAATCCGTATTCTTTTCCATATTTTTTTAGGTCTTCGATGTTTGCATTTCTATTGCGTCCAAATCGGTGATCGTAACCAATAATGATCTTTTTGGCTTTGAGTTGGTGTACTAAAATATCACGGACATACTCAAGAGCAGTAAGCCTAGAAAACTCATAGGTAAAGGGTTCTACTACAAAATAGTCTAGACCAATATGTTCTAGTGCTTTCTTTTTTTCGGCAAGGGTATTAATGAGTTTGATGTCGCTATTTTTTTGCAGCACCATTCTAGGATGCGGAAAAAAAGTGAGTAGCACAGATGCCAGTCCTTCTTCTTTTGCGGTTGTAACAAGACGTTCTACAATAGCGCGATGCCCAACATGAACTCCATCAAAGGTACCAATAGTAATAACGCTTTGCGTAGCGCTTTTGAAATTGGAAGCGGTTGTATATTCTTCCATTTTATTGACCGTTAAAGCTGTTCATGGTGTTATTAATGCCTGCCAAACCAAAAGATTCTATAGCCGCAATGCTTTTAGGAATGCGTTCTATAAGATGCGATTCTTCGTCTGCAGTCCATTCTCCTAGCACATAATCTACTTGGCGTCCTTTAGAAAAGGTGTCGCTAATACCAAATCTAAATCTTGGATACTTTCCTGTATTGAGCACTTCTTGAATGTGTTTAAGCCCGTTATGGCCGCCGCTACTTCCTTTTCCTTTGATTCTAAACGTTCCAAAATCTAGGTTGAGGTCGTCTGTCACTACCAGTAGATTTTCTATGGGAATATTTTCTTTTTCCATCCAGTATTTAACAGCTTTCCCACTAAGGTTCATGTAGGTGCTTGGTTTTAGTAAGATAAAGGTTCTTCCCTTTTTTTTATGGGTAGTGATATCTCCTAATTTTACCGTTTCCCAAGTAAGATCTGCTTCTTTTGCGAGGGCATCTAAAATTTTAAAGCCAATATTATGGCGTGTATTTTGGTATTTCGGACCAATATTTCCTAAACCGGCGATTAAAAATTTTTTCATAGGTGTTGCTTCGTTTGTTGAAGCTACTTTTGGTGTATTTTCTTCTGAAATGTTAGCGGCTACTATGGGTTCCTTTTGTTCTGGTATTGTTTTATGTTGTAAGGAGGTGTCGAGCCCCAAAAGTTTCCGAAGAAAAGAAAGCATAGTATACAGTTTGTTTCGTAAAAATAAAAAAAGCATCCCGAATTAACGGAATGCTTTTTATATAATTAACGTTGTTGCGTTTATTCTGCTGGAGCTGCATCAGCTGCTGGAGCTGCTTCTGCACCTTCTGCACCTTCTTCTTCATCTTCATCGTCTGTATCATCAACTGCAGTTCTAGAAGTTCTAACTTGACAGATTACTGTGTTGTCTGTATGTAAGATAGCGTATTTCTCGTCTTGTACAGCAGTAACATACATTTTAGCACCAATCTTCATCTCAGTAATATCTGCTTCGATAAAGTCTGGTAAGTTTGCAGGTACAGCTTTTACACGTAATTTACGTGTAACAATACGAAGTACACCACCATTACGAACACCTCTTGAATTTCCTGTAATACGTACAGGGATTTCCATCATTACTTCTTTGTCATCAAATATTTGATAGAAGTCAATGTGTAAGATTCTGTCTGTTACTGGGTGAAACTGAATGTCTTGTAAAATTGCATTTACTTTAACACCGTCTAGTTCAATCACAACTGTATGTACGTCTGGCGTGTATACAAGTTTGTTGAAGGCAAGCTCTGGTGCTTGAAAGTGAATTGGCTCGTCTCCTCCGTATACTACGCAAGGAACCATTCCAGCATTACGTAAGGCTTTTGTCGCTTTTTTGCCCACGCTTTCTCTTTTTGATCCGTTGATTGTAATTGATTTCATTTGTTTTTTTTAAATGATTTTTAAGTCAAATGGAATTCGCCGTCGTATATGTTTTAAATAGAAAACAAGTAGTTAAGGCTCATTTCATTTTGAAATTTTAAATTATAATATGTTGTTTTCCCGAATTTTCGGGCTGCAAAGATAAGTTTTTTCTTTTTGTAAAAAAAGTCTTTGGTAGTTAGTCTTTAGTCGTTGGATGTTGGATTTTAATATAAATTCAGAAACTACTCCCTTCTCAGTGGGAGAAGGGCTGGGGATGAGGGTTTTATTTTAATACTTGAAGAATTAAGAAAGTCTATGGAAATAGAAATCACCAACTATTTTGCGGTAACATCCATCCCCTCCCGAAGCTTCGGGACTTCCTTCAAAGGAAGGGGGCATTTTTTGATTTTTTTAAAGAAATTACTCCCAGCGAAGCGTCCTACCAACGATTACATTAAAAACTTCTCGGCAATTGATTTATTTCCGTGCACGCTTAGCATGACATCTGCAAATAGGTTGGCGCAAGTGAGTACACGAAGTTTTGGGCTTTCTTGACGCAACGGAATAGAATCGGTTACGATGAGTTCTTCAAGTTTAGAGTTTTCAAGTCGTTCATAGGCACTACCAGATAAGATAGGGTGCGTACAAATAGCACGAACGCTTAACGCGCCTCGCTCCATCATGAGGTCTGCTGCTTTGGTTAGGGTTCCTGCGGTATCTACCATATCATCTACAAGTACTACGTTTTTACCTTTCACGTCTCCAATAAGTTCCATGTGGCTTATCACGTTTGCTTTTTCACGTTGTTTGTAACAAATTACTACATCGCTGCTAAGTGCTTTTGAGTAAGCATAGGCTCTTTTACTACCTCCCATATCTGGCGAAGCAATAGTTAGATTGTCTAGATTTAAACTTTTTAAATAAGGTAAGAAAATGGTAGAAGCAAAAAGGTGATCCACCGGTTTTTCGAAAAACCCTTGAATTTGATCTGCATGCAAATCCATGGTGATAATTCGTGTAGCTCCAGCTGTCTCAAGCATTTTTGCAATCATTTTTGCAGCGATAGGCACACGTGGTTTGTCTTTTCTGTCTTGTCTTGCCCATCCAAAATAAGGCATCACAGCAGTAATATGTCTTGCACTTGCGCGCTTTGCTGCATCACACATGAGTAATAATTCCATTAAATGGTCGCTACTTGGATGTGTAGATCCAATTAAGAACACGCGGCATCCACGTACAGACTCTTCAAAACTAGGTTGAAACTCACCGTCGCTATAGGTCGAGGTAATGATATTTCCTAGCGGAATACCGTAGGCTTTTGCAATATCTATGGCAAGGGTTTGACTTTGTTTACAAGCAAAAATTTTGGGAGTTGGTTTTGAAGACATGGTGGTTTTTTTACGTTGTAGCAAATGTATATGAAAACGATTAAAGAGCTAAAAAAAAGTTGTTTGTAGTTATTAAGAATTTTTGTGAGATATGCACAAAAAAAGCCTCTATTGAAAATAGAGGCTTTACGTACTCAAGGCGGGAATCGAACCCGCACGCCGTGAAGCATTGGATTTTGAATCCAACGTGTCTACCAATTCCACCACTTGAGCATTTCTGTGTCTACCATTCCGATAACTATCGGAACCGCCACTTGAGCAAAACGGACTGCAAAAATAAAAGAAATTTTAGAATAAATGCATCAGCTAGTTAAAATATAATAGGAGAGGTTCATAAATTGTGAATTTTCAAAATGCCTACTCCCTTATCAGTGGGAGAAGGGCTGGGGATGAGGGTTTGTTTTCTTAAATACTTGCATTATTCCATGGCTTTATACCTTTTGTAGGCACTTGCCAATTTAGTGTCGTATTTGTTCTCTTTGTATCCAGAACCGTTATAGCCTTTTGCGAAGCTAGCCCAATTTTTAGATTGTAAATGTCTTATTAAATTGTTGGCTTTGCAGAACAAGCCAAAGGCTTTCAAGTGCTTGCTTTCATGCGTATATAAGTCGGATACAAAATTATCAACTGTGGGATATCCTAATAGTGAATAATGAGAGCCCATGATTTGAAAAGTTCCATACGATGCAGAAGCATAAGCGGCATCATGCACAGCATCTTCATCACTCAAACCAGCTGCTTTTTCTAGACGATCGTATTCTTGTTTTCCGCCTTCGTAAAAATTTTTGGTCCAAGTCTTATACAACACATTTTTTGAGCGTTCGCTTACAAGGGTTTGTGGGTCAATCCCTCTTGCTTTAAGTTCTCGCCAAAACACGTGTCCTTCAAATAAAATACGCGGTCTTCCATCTAGCAAGAAACCTTTGCCGTTGCTTTCTACTTCATTAACAGCTTTTACTGCGGCAAGTTCAATATTGTATTGTGAAGCAAATTCTTTGAGGTCGTCTTCAGACAGGAGTTTGTCGTTAAACTGAGTTAGTTTTTGCTGTGCTTTTAATAGTTTAGACCAGGTTTTTGGCCCTACAAGACCATCTACAACTAAATTATTTTTAGCCTGAAAGTCTTGCACGGCATAATGTGTGTCTGTTCCAAAATAATTAGATACATATACCTCGTAGCCAAGGCTTACTAAAAGTTCTTCTAGTACATACACCCCAGAATTTCTTGAACGTAGTTTTAATGTTTGCATAGTAGTAATTTAAAGATGAAATAGCAATACAATATTGGGGTGTTTTAGAAACTACTAAAGATATTTAATCTCCTTCTTATTTCCTAAAACTTTACTTTTTTTTATAAATAATGTATCTTACGGTATGAGTAGCTTCTGATAGTTTTGTCCATTTTTTTGTCCATGTTATTTAATGCTATTATTTTTTTTGTAGATGTGTTGTAAGTATAGTTTTGTGATACCATAAGAATCTTAAATAAACCCATGAAAAATCTCCTCTTCTTTTTACTAGTATTCATTTCTTTGCTTTGTCAAGCACAACAAACCGTTGATGATTTTAAAATTCAGCTTTCCAAGGCAACAACACCAGAAGCGAAATTAACAGCCCTTGATAGTTTATTAACCAAAACAAAGAATAAAGACAATACATCTCATGCCTCATATGCAGATCAATATATAACTATTGCACTTCAAGAAAAGTTATTTGATCAGGCTATTGAAAAGACCCTAAAAATAGCTTATGTAAACACTGTATTACTCCAAAACCCTTCTAAAACCCTATCTCTAGTCGATCAAATAATGCCCTATAAGGATAGCGTTTCTGACACGTATTTAAAAGGAGGAATTCACTTAAAACGTGCTGGTGCTTTTTTAAATAAAAACCAAATAAATAAAGCAATAAAAGATTACACAATGGCCATTTCATTGTATGGTTCTAAGGATTCTATTTATATGGCCGACGCCTTATTTTTTAGAGGGCAGGGGTATTTCGAAAAAGGAAACCACTTAAAAGCAATAGAAGACTTTACCTTGGCAAATACCTATTATGAAAACTTGGGCGACTTATCTTATGCAAATCATACGGCGGGTGCTGTTATAAGTGTATATGGCATCAATGGGTTTGATGAAAAAACGATTGCTGCCAGGAAAATTTTAATTGAAAAAGTTAAAAAAGAAAATCGACCAGGATTATTTTCATTGTATTATAACCAAGCCATTAACTATAAAAACATTGGAGATACAAAACAACAAGAAAAGATGTTGCTAGCAGCAGAAAAACATCTTGATAATTATGATTCGTTAGAAGCAGATTTTAATTTATTACATGCTACTTTAGCCGAGTTTTACATAGAAAATAATAACATAGAAGCAGGTAAAAAACACTTAGATTTAGCAGCAACGAAACTAGACCCATCATTAGATATTACAATTAAAAATTCGCAATATTACTTAAGTTTAGCACACTATTTATTTGCAACAGGAAAAATAGATGTCGCTTTACAAAAAGTAAATAAATTGCTAGTAATAGCAAAAGAGGGGAAACGCGGGCAACTATTAGAGGAAACCTTAAGTTTGCAAACAAACATTTATGAAGCAAAAGGAAATATAAGAAAGGCATTAAAAAACACAAAAGAATTGCATGCTTTTAGAGATTCTATTTTTAGTGTAAAAAAAGCAAACGCACTTACCTATTATCAAAGTCTTTTTGAAAACGAGCAACAACAAAAAGAAATATCCCAGCAAGAAGCCAAAATTGAGCTACTTCATAAAGATAATTTAATTGCTAAAAGCAAAAACAGATTTCTTTGGGCAGTTATTATAGGAAGCTTTTTGCTGGCATTAGTAAGTGTACTCTTTATAAGAAGACGCGCTAAACAAAAACGAGATGTATTGCAAATGAAATTAAATGCCAATAAAGAACAATTAAATTCCTTTACCAAAGAGCTTGTTACAAAAAGTGATGCTATTGAATTATTAACTTCTGAAATATCTAAGTTGCAGCAAGAGTTTGGTAGCAACGAAAAAATAGACAAGCTCCAAGAATTAGTTTCATTGAAGATTTTAACCTCAGATCACTGGACTGACTTTAAAGACAAATTTGCTTTGGTGTATCCTAATTTTTTACTGTCAGCTAGACAGGCACATAGTGATATCACAAATTCTGAGGAACGTCTCATAGCACTAGAAAAACTAAACTTAAAAACCAAAGAAATAGCAAATATATTGGGTATTTCTCCAGAAAGTGTCGTGAAGTTACGCTACCGTTTACGCAAGAAACTTGGCATCTCCAAAGAAACACCTATCCTAGAATTTATAGAGCTTCAGAACTAATATTTTGCGTTGTCCATTGCTTTGTCCACCCATAATTAATTGGAATTAGAAATAGATAGGCGTTCTTTGAGTAATGCATATGATCACAAAGAATAGCATTGTAGGATTTATTATTTTTTTGTGAGCGTTACTATAAATATGTGGGGATGTATTTATGGAAAAGGCAGTATATGTTTATATGCTGCCTTATTTTTTTAGAATTGTAATATATACTACTATGGAGGTTATAGAACATCAAAAAAGTAAAAAGCTTAAAAAAGGAATTGTCTTTAGTGTCGTTCTTTTGGGAGTTATGGTAATGGTCTTAAACATTATTTGCTTTTCGTTGCATTTGTAAAAACAAAAGTAGGTTATGAAATTTTTTCTATCCTACCTCCGGCACTTTCATACCAGTTGTCTCTTTCTGTAGCTCCTTTGAGAAAACGCTGTAATACATTTTGCACTCGCCCATTGTTTAAGAAAAAGGCATGCCAGTCTGCCCCAGTTCCTCTAGAATCTGCCCAGGCTTCGATACTACGTTTTCCAATACGTAAGGTAAGTACACTGTCTTTAAAGGCGCTAGCACTGGTGTGTGGTACAGTTCCATCTCCTTCTTCATCTTCTTTGAAATGTTCGTAATCGAAGAAATTTTTAAAATGATCTTGTCGGTCTTTCACCCAAATTTGGTTTTTTGTCTTGGTATTTCCGCCGCAGACCACAATGCATTTCTTTCTGAAAGTAGCATCGCATTGCGATAAGTCAAATATAAAATGGTTTTGATCTCTCACGGCGCGAACTTTATCCAGCCTATATGCCATTAAGTTGTGTTTTTGTAGCGTGTCGGGCCTGTCGGCATTGTGTACTTGTTGCCAATAGGTAGCAAAGTCATAGGGGTCATACCCCGCTTTGGTTGCAGCATTTTCAAACACATAGGCGTCTTTAAATACAGGTAATAACTCATAGACAGCTGGAAAGGTTCTAGCAATTTTTCTGAAATCGTCACTACTATTAAACAATCTAGATTTTCCGATAACTAAGTTGAAACTTGCTTCAATACTTCCTAAAAAGGGAGGTACTGTAAATATGGCTTTGTTTACTACTTTTTCACGTTCTTGCTCTGTAAGTTGTTTGAAATAAGACTGCAATACAAGTCCGCCCATACTATGGGTAATAAAATTAAAAGAACCTACATTGAGCTTGTTGGTGAGTTTCTCAACAAATAACTTAAGGGCTTTCCCAGTATCTATATTCGATTTTCGCCAATCGTAGCCAAAAATAAAGACCCGATAGCCTTTCGATTTTAGGTAGTTAATAATTTCAGAATAGGCCATGTTTTCTACATCGGCGCGTTCTATTATGGTTTCTACACCAATGTCATTCACACCGTCTTTTTGAAGCCGTAGTTTGTGGATGTTGGTAAAAAATTTCTTCACACCAGACCAGGTGGTGCTAAAGTCTTCGAGGTTTACATTGTACAGTTTAGTTCCTTGAATACCAGGAATTAAGATAATAGGTAGCTTTCTGTCTGCCATAATATGTGAGATTTAAGGTTCGGCTTTGCAGTAAATTCAGGGAGAATGTGCTACTAAAGATACAATAAATAACAAAATAGGCCTGTGAGGATTTTCTGATGACCTAACGGAAATTTCTTAGCGTTAAAAATTTCAGAAAAAAACCAACTATTTTTGTTATCCTGTAACGAAAGCCTACTTTTAACCACTTACTAGAAGACTACATGAAACAAGACAAGCAAAAAACCTATGATATTGCCTATTTACGCATGGCAAGAGAGTGGAGTAAACTCTCTTATTGCAAACGAAAACAAGTAGGAGCGCTTATTGTAAAAGACAAGATGATTATTAGTGATGGCTACAACGGTACCCCCACGGGCTTTGAAAATGTGTGCGAAGATACCGAAGGAGATACCAAATGGTATGTATTACATGCCGAGGCCAATGCTATTTTAAAAGTTGCTGGAAGCACGCAGTCGTGTCTAGGTGCTACCTTGTATATTACCATGTCTCCTTGTAAGGATTGTAGCAAATTAATACATCAATCTGGAATTAAACGCTTGGTATACCATCAAGGATATAAAGACGATAGCGGATTAAAATTTTTAGAAAAAGCAGGCGTTACCATTACACACATACCAACACTAGAAGCATAACCTATGAGTATCAAGAAAAAATACATTCCGTTACTAACAGGAGTTGCCATTGCGGCAGGTATTTTTTTGGGTTCAAAATTGAACTTTAACGATACGTCTGACAAAATTTTTGCTTCTAACTCCAAAAAAGACAAACTCAACAGATTGATAGACTACATAGATTATGAATATGTAGACCAAGTAAACACCGATAGCATTGTAGATGTTACTGTTAATGGGATTCTCGAGAATTTAGATCCGCATTCGGTATACATTCCAGTTGATCAATACGAAGACAGTGCCAATGATATGCGCGGAAATTTTACAGGCATTGGTATTAGTTTTTATGTACACCAAGATAGCATTGCCGTGATACGCACCATTAAAGATGGCCCAGCAGAAAAAGCTGGCATCTTAGCTGGAGATCGAATTTTATATGCAGATGACAAACAATTATTTGGAGAGAATGTCGATAGAGATACGATTTCGGCCTACTTAAAAGGAGAACGTAATAGCGTTGTAAAACTACAAGTAAAACGAAAGGGAGCAGCTTCGTTGTTGGATATTTCAGTAAAGAGAAAAAAAGTACCCCTGGTGAGTGTCGATGCTGCATATAAATTGGATGATGATTTAGGCTATATTAAACTCAACCGTTTTGCAGAACCTACTTTTAAAGAATTTAAAGAAGCATTGGGGACCCTAAAAGATGCTGGAGCTAACAAATTAGTACTCGATTTAAGAGACAATCCAGGAGGCTATATTTCTACTGCCGAAGACATTGTAGACGAATTTTTAGAAGACGATAAACTTATCTTAATCACCAAGAATAAAAATGGGGAAGAAGACGAGTCCTTTGCCACATCTAAAGGCGATTTTGAAGATGGGACATTGTATGTTTTAATCAACGAAAATTCCGCTTCAGCTAGTGAAATTGTTGCGGGTGCTTTGCAAGACAACGACAAAGGAACCATTATTGGAAGGCGTTCTTTTGGAAAAGGTTTGGTGCAGCGCGAGATGGCACTAGGCGACGGAAGTGCTGTGCGATTAACCATTGCACGATATTATACTCCAACAGGTCGTTCTATTCAAAAACCATATGGTGATGGTAACGAAGCTTATTATGACGATTACGAGTCTCGCTATATTAATGGCGAGCTACAAAGTAGTGATAGCATTGTGGTAAATGACTCCTTACGTTTTGTGACACCTAAAGGAAAAGTAGTTTATGGCGGTGGCGGTATTATTCCAGATGTGTTTGTGCCCAAAGACACAAGCTCACAGAGTGAGACTATAGAATATATTGCCAAAAATGGCTTTATGAGTTATTTTGCTTTCGAATATTTAGACAAACATCGCGCGGATTATAAGGCTATGACACAAGCTCAATTTGTGTATGGTTACACAGTTTCTGATGCTATTGTTTCTGAGTTTTTAGAGTACGCAAAAATTGCTAATGCAAACACATTTGCACGCTATAAAGACAATTTAAAAATAGTGATTAAAGCAAATTTGGCACAGCAATTATATGGCAATCAAGCTTCAGAGATGATTTACAACCAGCAAGACCCAATGATTCAAAAAGTATTGGAGCTAGAGGGGAAGCTACCTTTGGTTGAAGTAAAAGACTAATTTTTAATTATTTTTCGTATCCATTGATTGTCATTGGCTTCGACGACGGCAAGATAAATCCCACTAGGAGCTTCAGAAATATCGATATTTTTAGAAGTACTTTCTTTAATAAGATCCCCTAAAACATTGTAGATAGTTACACGTTCAATTTCAATATGTTGCGCAGTGATGACAAAGGTACCTTGTGTTGGATTAGGATAAATTGTAATATCTTCTTTTTTTAAGGTCTCAGTACCTAGAATAGGTTGATTTTGATATTGCACAACGTTTCCCGCAGCATCTGTGATGGTTAACACCGTAAGTTCATTTGGAGGAACATCCACAAAAGTAAGTGTATACGTAAATGTGTTACTTATAGCATCTCCCATTAAAACTTCAAAATACAATCCTGCGAATTCACAAAAAGCTTGACATCCTGGAAGTGTAATGCCACTTTCATTAAAGGTAAATTGCATTTCAGCATTATTGTACGAAGTACTTGCAAAAAAGCTATCACTTTGAGGATCCATGATTGCATACGCCTGATCATCTTCAAAAACAATATTAGGGTCTACAATGCCTTGGGCATTCACGATGGGAGTGTCGTATTGTTCTCCATTGATGATCATATATTCAATATACCATTGGGTCTCTTTTAAAATATCTTGTTGCGAAAACACAAGAGATATGTTGATGAATAATAGACAAAAAAGGAGTGTTTTTTTCATAACAATTTATATATGAATTCACTTAAAAATACAAAAAAACAAACAGCTAAACACCTAATTAATAAAAAATTATGAAGTGTGTGTGCTAACTTTGCTTTGCAACTTTTTCTGAAATTTTCTTTGAAATTAATAAGATGACGAGCATGATACTTACACATGCTGCTGCAAGGGTGCAGATTACTGCGACGGTACTTTCTCCTTGAAATGGAGCTGTAAAGTCTATATTGGTAGTGTTGTAACCTAATATACAAACAGAGATAGCCAATAAAATATAGATGAATACTTTCATAATATACGCTTGATAATAAGTTACAAAAATACCCTTAATTGAATAATTCTTGAATATTTGAAGTAAATAGTTTTACAGCAATGGCTAGTAATATCACTCCAAATACTTTTTCGATAATTCCAATTCCGTTTTTTCCAAGAAAGCGTTGCAGTCTGCCCGAAGTTCTAAGCACTATAAATACTACAACAACATTTACCAAAATAGCGACTATGATATTCTCTAAAGAATATTCGGCGCGCAGTGACAGTAAAGTCGTTAAACTTCCAGGACCTGCTACAATTGGAAAGGCAATAGGAAACACGGTAGCCATTTCTAAATTAGATTCATCTTGCTTGAATAGGGTGACACCTAATACCATTTCTACCGCAATAAAAAAGAGTACTAAAGATCCCGCTACAGCAAATTCATATACATTTATACCGATGAGCTTTAAAATCTCTTCACCAATAAATAAGAAAGTGATGAGCACAATTCCAGCGATAATAGAGGCGCGACCACTTCTTATGGTCCCAGATTTTTCTTTCAAGGAAATAATAATTGGGATGCTTCCAATAATGTCAATAACCGCAAATAAAACCATTGTTGCAGTCGCTATTTCTTTAAAATTCAAGTTCATGGCGATGGTGTTAAGACTGTAAAATTAGACTTTTAAAACGTGTAGTTATACTACTTTGATATATTTTCTTTAGTCTATTATAAAATCAAGCCTTATGTAAGATAAAGAGATTTTTAAAATCATTTTCAATTTTTCGATTTCGATTTCGATTTCAACTTCAAAAAACGTAGTTTTGTTTGATGTTTCAACTTGGAAAAACCATCGTATCTGAAGATCTTATAGAGAGAGATTTTGTCTGTAATTTAGGAGCTTGTAAAGGTGAATGCTGTATTGCTGGTGCTGCGGGCGCCCCTGTAACTCAAGATGAGGTGGCCATATTAAAAGACATCTATCCAGAGGTAAAACCTTTTTTACGTCCCGAAGGTATTGCTGCTATTGAAGCACAGGGAACCCATGTGGTAAGTGATTTAGATGAACTTGAAACTCCTTTGGTAGCAGGAAAAGAGTGTGCCTATGTTACCTTTTCTGAAAATGGAACGGCAGGTTGTGGTATTGAAGATGCATACAATGCCGGTGCCATAGACTGGAAGAAGCCTATTTCTTGTCATTTATATCCCGTACGTGTGCAAGATTACAGTGAGTTTGCTGCCGTTAATTATCACAAATGGCCTATTTGCAATGATGCGTGTACATTAGGGAACGAGCTGAAAGTACCTGTCTATAAATTTGTAAAAGAGGCACTCATTAGAAAATTTGGGAAGCATTGGTACGCAGAATTAGAAAAAGTGGCTGCGGCTCATATTTCTTAAAATTGTACCTTTAAAGGAAACAAACCACCCATATGTTATTTCGTATTGTGTTTTTTTTATGTTGTGCATCTAGCCTTGCACAACAGATTTCTTTTCCAGAAATACAAGAAAAGTATCCAAATACTCTTCAGGATACTATTGTTATCAAGGAGCTCATTACTAATGTTTATGAATTAAAGAAAGAAGGGAACTATAAAGAAGCACATGCGGTAAATGAATGGTTGCTCACTAAAATAGACAGTACAAACCTTCCTTATTTTTTTGCTGAAGCCTTGTACATGCGAAGTCGTGTAGAGATAGATTTGGGGAACTATTCTCAAAGTATTCGTACCACAAAAAAAGCAAAAGTAATTTATGAAACCCTTGAGCTAAAAGAAAGCATTGCAGCTGCAAATAATTTAATTGGTGTTGGGTATTACTTTCAAACAAAATTAGATAGTACATTGCTCTATTATCAAGCTTCTTATACCTTAAAAAAAGAATTGGAAGTAGGTCCAGAGCAATTGGCAATTTCGACCTATAACCTAGGAATTGTATACGAAGATTTAGCACGATACCAAGAAGCAATTGGCATGTACAATATTGCTGTTGGATATCTTAAAGCGTTAACCGATCCAGATGCTAGTTTTTTACCTTCTGTGTATTTGGCCATTGCTAACACCTATAACAGAAGCAATAATTTGGTGAAAGCAGAAGCGTATACAACACTTGCTCTTATGGAAGGTATTGAATTGTATGGAGAAGATAATCCCGAAATGAGTTTTGTCTATGAGAGTAATAGTGCTATTTATACCGAATTAGGAGATTTTGAAAAAGCTAAGAAGTTTGAATATAAAGCTTTAAAAATAAGAGAGAAAAATTACGGAAAAACACATCGTTGGACCACCCAATCGTATACCGATTTAGCTGAACTCTTTATTGAAACAAAGCAATTGGATAGTGCCTCTATTTGCATAAAAAAAGCAATAGACATTGGAGAGCGTGTTGGGAATACATTAGATTTAGCAGAAGCTTATATGGTCCAAGCCAATGTGTTAAGTACTCAAGAACAATGGTCTTTAGCAATTCCATACATGGAGAAGGGAAGGGAATTTTCAAAAGAAGTGTACGGAGATACCCATGAATTGGTGGCCGAAACCTATATAAGTGAGGCAAAAGGATACATGGCATTAGGACAAAAAGAGTCTGCCATGAAAGCTATTGAAGCGGCTTTAAATGCAGCTCATTACCAACCACAAGATCTAAATACATTAATTGCTCCTTTTGTAGCGCTAGAAGCATTGAGTCTTAAGTTTAAAGAAGTTCCTGAGGATCAAAAAATGGATATAATTCAGCAAGAAATAGCCTTGATTAAGAAAATTAGAAGGCTGTATCACAACCAAAGAGCCAAAGTGTTTTTTACCAATACCACTTCCAAAACAATTAGTGATGCCATTGCCTATTGTTATTACGCATATCAAAAAAGCAACGAGCTAGCTTTTGTAGAAAAGGCACTTGAACTTACCCAGTTAAACACCAATAGCGTGTTGGTTGAAGAGCGTTATGTAGTACAACAAAACAAGGCCAACAAAAAAGCATCTAAAGAGTTTGAGCGTATTCTTAATTTAAGACAACAGTGGGCCATTGCAAATCAAGAATTGTTTTATGAAGAAACGGCCACCACTCCAAGCAAAAAAGCAATCGATAGTTTGCTGCAGCAACGTGTTGCTATTTCGAGAGATTTAGATGCCGCAATTGTTGCCTACGACGCTGTTTCTTCATCGAAAACGCAAGAGGTGACTACCGTAGCTATTTCAGAAATAAAAGAAAAAATTAAAAAAGATCAACAAGTACTTCAATATTATGTTGGATCTGATCATGTGTATGTATTTGTAGTTAGCAAAGAACATGTTGTAATGAAAGAGTTAGCCTCTACAAAAGAAGTAGAAACCCTCATTGCTAGTTTGCGAGAAAAGCTATTGGCTAGAAAACCTATCGAAAAAGAAGTAAATGCATTGTCTAAGGCACTTGCTATTTCAGCTATTTCACCATCTCATTATGAGATTACCATTCTTGCCAATGGAATACTGGCCTATGTTCCTTTTGAAATTTTAGAAAACGACACAAACGAAATGTTGCTCGAAAAGCACGCTATACGGTATCAACCAGCGCTTGGTTTATGGAATCAAAGTGATCAAACTGCCCATGATTTTGATTTGTCTTGGTCAGGTTTTGCTGTAGCATATAAAGGCGCGAATCAACTTCCCAGAGGTATTGAAGAAATACTGACGATAGCTTCGGTTACCAAAGGAGCTGTTTTTTTAAATGAAGCTGTTACAAAAGATGTCCTTTTTGAGCAAGGACAAAAAAGTGAAATTTTACATCTCGCATTGCACGGTAGTGTGGAGCCTGCCAACTCTTTGTATAGTAAATTTTTATTTCAAGACACTGCGCTAACGGCTTCAGAGATTTATAATAGTCAGATAGAAAGTGAGTTGGTGGTGCTAAGTGCCTGTGAAACTGGCTATGGTACCATCGAACATGGAGAAGGTGTGATGAGTTTATCGCGTGCCTTCACCTTTGCTGGTGCTCAAAGCACGGTGATGAGTTTGTGGGAAGTTCCTGATGCAGAAACAGCTAAAATTATGGTCTCATTTTACAACTTCCTAGAGGATGGACAGTCCAAAGATGCCGCGCTGCAAAATGCCAAATTAATGTATTTGGAAACCACAGACGATGTGCTGCTAAAACATCCTTTTTATTGGGCTGGTTTTGTGTTGTCTGGTGATACCAATCCTATGCAAAACAGCACTCCTTCATATTTGCACATAGTTCTGGGAGTGCTGTTGCTACTTGTAATAGGGTTTTACTTCTACTACAAAAGGGGTAAAAAAGGAACTACTCTTTCTTGAGCAGTAATGCTTCTAATGCTTGCAGTCTTTTTTCTTGGTCATCTATTTGTTGTTGTAAGGTGTTGTTTTCTGCTTGTAATGCTTTGATACCTTCTAACAATAATGGCGTAACCCCTGCATAGTGCACAAAATATTCTCCGTATTCATTTATTTGGACAGCTTCTGGGAGTACCGTTTGCAATTCTTGTGCAATAAGACCAGAAGTCATAGTTGTTTGATCTCCCTTTTTGCGTTCTTCTTCTGAAATTTTAAAGGAATAAGTATAGCCGTTAATTTGATTAATTTTTGAGAGGGCATCCTTTATTTTTGTGATATTTTGTTTTCTGTTTTTATCTGAAGCCTGCATGAATTGTCCTGTATTATCTATGTATGCAATTTCAGCAACATTATCGAAAGGGTTTCCGTTGTTGTCTGTCCATCTATCTTCGTCAAGCACTCGAAACGCCCGTTGATTGTCTGCCGGTGACCATATAGTTACAGAGTTTCCATCGGTATGAATGCCTCCTGTTTCATTACTGCCTTCATTGGAAGCCGCAATCATGTGACCGCCTCCGGTTCCAAAATCTAAATTTGCATCAGTGCCATGTGCATAGCTATCATCATTTTTAAAAATAGCACGTTGTGTTGGAGAATCTATTCCATTTATGAGTAAAGCAGCATCAGTGCTAATTCTAGCGGACTCTCGATTATTGGTTCTAATGACGAGGTCTTGCGCATTTGTAGTGCCAATAAAATTTGTGGCTGGATTGGTGCCAGCGTTCCCGGTTGTGGTCCAATCTACTGTTTGTGTTGGGAGGTCTACCCAGGTCACATTTCCAGTGGCATCGGTTTGTAAAATTTGATTGTTTGTGCCTCTTGAGTTGGGTAATCTGTAAACCCCTCCAGCGATTGTTCCAATGGCAACATTTCCTAAAAAATATCCTGCAAAACTGTTTGCTTTTTCTGCATTCACAAAAACACCATAATGAGTGCCACCAACACTGGTTGGGATATCTATGTATGTGCCATATTTAATTCCTGTGCCAGTAGCAGTGTTTTGAAACTGTGTTCTTGTACCGTAAAAAGTCCCATTTCCTCCATAATTAAATGTTGTTTGGTTCCCTGTAAGTGTTCCTGTATTTACAGTTGAACCTCCAAAATTTGTTTGGCTTCCATAATGAAAACCGTTACCATTAATGGCAATGTCATTTCTTGTTCCGCTTGTAGATCCTCCTGCGGGAAATGTGGGTGCTACCGAAATAAAATTATTAACCCCTCTTTTGGAGTCTCCAACGCCATATAAGTAGTTTGCCATTCCAATAAAAGATCCTCCTGCACTTACATCTGTAAAGCTATTTAAAATACCCCATTTCACTCCAGGACTGTCTTCGAATTCATTTACAACACCGTATTGTCTTGTTATAGTGCCTCCCATTTTGTTGTTAAGCCCGTATAAAAAAGATCCTGCTCCTGTAGCTGTGAGATTGTTTTCAATAGCGGTTGTAGTAGCACCACTAGCTAAGTTTTTGTCTATGGTAATTTGGAGGGTTTGTGCTCTCGTTGAGGTATCTTCAATATCAAGTGTTGCGGCTGTGGTTGTTTTTCCAATAGCCAGCATTCCTTGCGTAAATTGGTTGTCGTTAATATTGTCTGGTGGATTTGTACTACCCACCTCGTAAAAATCTGCATCATTATTCGAAGGAAGATCCTCCCAAGTTACATTCCCTAATCCATCGGTTTGCATGATTTGGTTGTTGAGTCCTCTTGAAGCTGGTAATTTGTATATGTTACCGCTATTTCTTCCTATGGCTACGTTTCCTAAAAAATATCCAGCCCAAGTATTTCCTGAGTTTCTTAGTGCACGTGCATATACTCCGTATTGATCACCACCTGCAGTGATTTCTATGCTGCTAAACACTCCATATTTGGTTCCAGAACCGGTGTTGCTAATAAAATTTGAGCTACCAAATTTAGTTCCATTTCCTATTCCGCTTATTTGATTAAATGTTCCTGTTTGATTTCCGTTTCCACTATTACCTATAAAATTCAGAGTTCCATATTGCGTGCCATTACTAATGTTAGTAATGTCATTTCTCGTACCAATAATAGTAGCGGCATTAGTTCCATTTATAAGATTGTGCGTCCCTTCTACACTAGCTGTTCCTGTGCTTGATAAGAAATTATAACTGCCTTTTAATATACCGTTGCCATCATTGCTAATTTGATTTCTAATACCTGTCTTAGATCCATTACCAGTTCCAATAAGAATGTTGTCAATACCGTTAGCGCTTCCGTCTCCATTGTAATTTAATTCGTTGAATAAATTTACTTTAGAAGAATTGCCAGTGTAGTTTGAAGTAATTGTTGTATTTGTAAAATAAGGCATGGTAGCGGTGTCAACATTTAATTGAGCAGCTCCCGTATCCTCCCCAATAGATACGTTTCCTAACGTAAAGATATTGTCTGTATTTGCATCTGGTGGATTGGTGGTTCCCACTTCATAAAAATCAGCATCACCTCCTATGCCTGTAAATTCTGAAGTAATCATTTTCTCCCAAGTACTTCCATTAAAGGTATAATAGCCAACTCCACTTGCAAGTGCGACATTCGTGTTGTATATGAGGAGTCCGTTGGCAGCCGTATTTGTTCCATCAAGAGACGTTTGATTGAGTGCTGTTAAAGCAACTCTAGGAACCAAGAGGCCTTTGTCTGTTGAAGAAATGTCCAGCATAGAAGAGGGATCTGGACTTTCGGTATTAATTCCTACTTGTGCAATACTTTGCATAAGTGAAGTGAAAAAAAGGAGGCTAAAAAAAGTGTATTTCAAGTGTTTTGTATTAAAGTGGCGGGTTCTTTTTTTTAGAAATTTCATGACTATGTGCTTTTTAG
This sequence comes from Patiriisocius sp. 208BN25-11, assembly GCF_058147145.1. Classification (NCBI taxonomy): domain Bacteria; kingdom Pseudomonadati; phylum Bacteroidota; class Flavobacteriia; order Flavobacteriales; family Flavobacteriaceae; genus Patiriisocius; species Patiriisocius sp. 208BN25-11. The sequence continues at coordinate 107,619 of NZ_JBYVJY010000004.1, read as the reverse complement.
TGGTGTCATGTTTATGAAAGCAAATAGGGGGTGGTTAACATTTCCGAAGTAAAATGCAATTTGTTTTTTCTTCAGAAATGTTAACCTTTTAAAAATGGGTGCATAAAGCAGCATAACTTTTAAATAAAAACATGAAAACTAGTACCACAATTTTTGCAGCCTTTATTTTTTCACTCCTTTTTATCTCTTGCGACGAGGTAGAAGACTTGGCTTCATTTACCGCAAATACAACCTTTAATAAGACGATTCCGGTTGCTGTAGCCGAAGATCCAGAAAATGCTGTGCAGACAGTTTCTGAGACGACTACAATTAATCTAGCAGAAGATCAAGAGCTTCAAGATAATTTGAGCCTTATTGAAACGGTTCGTATTACTTCACTTACCTATGAAATTAAAAATGCCGTTGGAAATGATATGGCGCACATACAAGTGGCAAGTATCGCTTTTGGAAATACAACCCTTAGTATTGATGATCTAAATATTGTGGCCACAGATCAAGCCAATACTGTTTTTTCTGTAACAGAAGCAGCACAACTTACAGCTATTGGGAATGCACTTAAAAACAATCCTAGTGTAACGGTTACGCTAAACGCTACCATAGAAAATAACCCAATTAATTTTGACGTTGCTGTTACACTAAAAACCGCTATTGAGATACAGCCTATATAAAAGCGATATATTCTGTTAACCTTCTCAACAATTGTTTCATTAAAAAACATAAATTGATATATAGGCAAACTTTTTTTTTGAAGAATTCAAGCAAGATTAAAATCGATTCTTGATATTCAATTTTTTTCAATGTTTGTTTTGTGACCCTTCTCAACTTTTTTGAGAGGGGTTTTTTGTAAATCTGCTTTTTTGTTTTTAAAAAGTGTTAAATTTTGATTTCAAAAATGTTGAAAAATGAGGTTATCAAAAGGTTGTTAAAACACCCCTTCATCTAGCATCATATCCAAGCTCATGAGGCTTTTCAACGACAAAATTGCAAATTGTTAATAACCATATTTTTGTATTTTAAAGCCTTGAAAAACAAGTGCTTGACAGCGTTTTTTAACAAAATGAAATTAACAACTTAAATTTCAAGCTGTTGAAAACTTTGTTGAAAACCCTGCGTGTTTTTTTCTTTTTAGAGCTCATATATTTCTCATATTTGTTAGTCCCAAGGAATCACACTTTTTTACTAATTAAATTCACGACGGACCATGAGCGCAGTAGAACCAATTTTACAAGAAAACGAAGGAAGATTTGTTATTTTCCCAATTCAACATCACGATCTCTGGGAGTGGTACAAAAAATCGGAAGCAAGTTTTTGGACGGCAGAAGAAATTGATCTACACCAAGATTTAACAGATTGGACTACAAAGCTAAATGATGATGAGCGTTATTTCATCAAACATATTTTGGCATTTTTTGCGGCAAGTGACGGTATTGTGAATGAGAACTTGGCAGAAAACTTCGTAAATGAAGTACAATATAGCGAAGCTAAGTTTTTCTATGGATTCCAAATTATGATGGAAAACATTCATAGCGAAACCTATTCTTTATTAATTGATACCTATGTAAAAGATGATGCAGAAAAAGATCAGTTGTTTAATGCAATCGATAATTTCCCTGCCATTAAGAAAAAAGCAGACTGGGCGTTAAAGTGGATTGAATCTCCAAGTTTTGCAGAGCGTTTGATAGCTTTTGCAGCAGTAGAAGGAATTTTCTTTAGTGGTGCCTTTTGTTCTATTTTCTGGTTAAAGAAACGTGGTATCATGCCTGGATTGACCTTTTCTAATGAGTTGATTTCTAGAGATGAGGGTGTGCACTGTGATTTTGCAGTACATTTACACAACCACCACTTAGTAAACAAAGTTCCAAAAGAAAGAATTCGTGAAATTATTATTGATGCTCTAAATATTGAGCGCGAATTTATCACTGAGTCATTACCTGCTAGTTTAATTGGAATGAACTCTAACTTGATGACGCAATACCTAGAATTTGTAACCGATAGATTATTGGTAGAACTAGGATGTGGTAAAGAGTACAACACCAAAAATCCATTCGATTTTATGGATATGATTTCGCTACAAGGAAAGACAAATTTCTTTGAGAAGAGAGTAGCAGAATACCAAAAAGCAGGTGTTGCGAACACAACAGACAAAGACGCAAACAAAATTAGTTTCGACGCAGACTTTTAATCGACAACCATCAATTGCTGCTTTTGGGCTAACATTTCCGAAGCAATTGAATAAAATATAATATTTCAGCAAGTGCTTGAATATGTGTATTCTAACAAATACACACTGGGGATAGTATCCTCTAAAATGAAGAAACCTTTAGATTAACCATAATAAACCTCGTAAAACCCAACTAGATATGAATGTAGTAAAAAGAGACGGCCGCAAAGAACCCATCATGTTTGATAAGATCACAGCACGTGTGAGAAAATTGTGCTATGGACTTAATGAACTAGTAGATCCAGTACGTATTTCGATGCGTGTTATTGAAGGATTGTACGATGGTGTGACCACAAGTGAACTAGATAATCTAGCTGCCGAAGTTGCTGCAACCATGACCACATCGCATCCTGACTATGCGAGATTGGCGGCACGTATTTCTGTCTCTAACTTACACAAAAACACAAAGAAAACCTTTAGTGAGGTAATGGAAGATTTGTACACCTACGTAAACCCTAGAACTGGGAAAGATGCTCCTTTATTGAGCGACGAAGTGTATAAAGTAATTATGGATAACAAAGAAGAACTAGATTCTACGATTATCTATAACCGTGATTTTGGGTACGATTATTTTGGGTTTAAAACATTAGAACGTTCGTACTTATTAAAGTTAAACGGAAAAATTGCTGAGCGTCCACAGCACATGTTAATGCGTGTTTCTATTGGGATTCACTTAAACGATCTTGAGGCTGCAAAAGAGACCTATGAGCTCATGAGTAAAAAGTTCTTTACCCATGCAACACCAACCTTATTTAATAGTGGTACGCCAAAACCGCAAATGTCTTCATGCTTCCTACTAGCAATGCAAGATGATAGTATAGACGGGATTTACGATACCTTAAAACAAACTGCAAAAATCTCACAATCGGCTGGTGGTATCGGTCTGTCTATACATAATGTACGTGCAACGGGTTCGTATATTTCTGGAACTAACGGTACTTCAAACGGTATTGTACCTATGTTACGTGTGTACAATGATACTGCACGTTACGTAGATCAAGGTGGTGGAAAACGAAAAGGTAGTTTTGCTATCTATGTAGAACCATGGCACGCAGATATTTTTGATTTCTTAGATCTTAAAAAAAACACAGGAAAAGAAGAACAACGTGCGCGTGATTTATTTTACGCGATGTGGATTCCAGATTTGTTCATGAAGCGTGTAGAAGAAGATGGGGAGTGGACGTTGATGTGTCCAAACGAATGCCCGAACTTATTCAACGTTCACGGAGAAGAGTTTGACGAAATGTACCTTGGTTACGAGGCGGCAGGAAAAGGAAGAAAGACTATCAAGGCAAGACAGCTTTGGGAGAAAATCATGGAATCTCAAATTGAAACTGGAACGCCTTACATGTTGTATAAAGATGCAGCCAACCGTAAGAGTAACCAGAAAAATTTAGGAACCATTCGTTCTTCAAACTTATGTACAGAGATCATGGAGTATACATCTCCAGATGAGGTAGCGGTTTGTAATTTGGCTTCTATTGCTTTACCGATGTTTATTAAAAATGGGGAGTTTAATCACAAAGAATTATTTAGAGTAACCAAGCGTGTAACTAAAAACTTAAATAAAGTAATTGATCGTAACTACTATCCTGTAAAAGAAGCAGAGAACAGTAACTTTAGGCACAGGCCTATCGGGCTTGGAATCCAAGGATTGGCAGATGCCTTTATTATGTTGCGTTTACCCTTTACAAGTGACGAAGCAAAGAAGTTAAATCAAGAAATTTTTGAAACCTTATACTTTGCCGCAGTAACGGCTTCTATGGAAGAAGCGCAAGTAGATGGTCCTTACCAAAGCTATCAAGGTTCTCCTATTAGTGAAGGGAAATTCCAACACAACTTATGGGGTATAGAAGATTCAGAATTAAGTGGTCGTTGGGACTGGGCAAAATTACGTAAGCAAGTACTAGAGCATGGTGTTCGTAACTCGTTATTAGTTGCGCCAATGCCAACAGCATCTACGTCGCAAATTCTTGGAAATAACGAAGCGTTTGAGCCATACACCAGTAATATTTACACAAGACGTGTATTAAGTGGTGAGTTTATTGTTGTCAACAAGCACTTACTAGAAGACTTAGTACAATTAGGCTTATGGAACGATACCTTGAAAGAGCAAATTATGCGTAACAATGGTTCGGTACAAGACGTCAACATTCCACAAGACTTGAAAGACTTATACAAGACGGTATGGGAACTTTCCATGAAAGATATTATTGACATGTCTCGTCATAGAGGATACTTTATTGACCAGTCTCAGTCATTGAACTTATTCATGGAGAATGCAAACTATGCGAAGCTAACATCGATGCATTTCTACGCATGGAAGAGTGGTTTAAAAACAGGAATGTACTACCTGCGTACGAAGAGTGCGGTAGATGCGATTAAGTTTACCTTAAATAATGAGGCAAAACAAGAGCAACCTGCACCAGCAACAGTACCCGTAGCAGAACTGTCTACTACAGCGATCGATGCAGATGGAGTGTTAGGAACGGCACCAGCACCTGTACCAACGCCAACACCTGCGCCGCAAGCACCTATGGGCAATACAGCCACAGAGCAAGCGCCTATGTCTGCACAAGAATTTAGAGAGATGATGCAAAAATCTCAAAATGGAGGCCCAGATGATGATTGTTTGATGTGTGGGTCTTAATTATTTTTAATTTTTAAGTGTATAAAAAAAGGGAAGCTTGATTGGCTTCCCTTTTTTTGTTTTATTGTCTGTTCGAGCGGTCCCGAAGTTTCGGGACGAGAACTAAGATGACTTTAACGAAATAGCAGCTATTTTTCTACTTCAACACATCTGTCCCTAAATACCCATCGTCTTTGTTATAGTACCAGGCTCTGTCCTTCGGAAATTTGATGCCATTAATCGTCTTTAGATCTTTTAACAAGATGTACTCACCCGTGTTTTTGCCAGCACCAGCTGGGTCTCCTTTAAAGAATTGGTAGATTTCCATGGCATAGGTGGTTGGGTCAAAATAGAATTGCCAAACATCGCTTCCTACTGCTTCATCATAGGTTATTTGAAGCACCAAATAGTCTTTTCCTTTAAAGTTTTGCCTGCTTACTTTTTCTGAAATGTTAGTACCCGGATCTTTTAACTTCATAGGCAAACCATAGAGATAAGTGTAGTAGTTTTTATAAAGGGCTGCTGTTTCGCAAGGGGTTCTTTTGGCTTTTGGATTTACTTCCTTAATAGAGGTGGTGCATACGTCTTTTGCTAAGGTATAGGTAGTCACTACGGTATCTCTTTTTGCAGTTACACTGAAATATTCTTGGGGGAGGTTGATGTCAATTTTACTATCTCTGTTAGGGCCTTTGGGAAGTTCCATTGTTACATCGAGCGTTCCATTAAATGTAGCCCAAGCTCCTGAAGGGTCATGAAATTGAATGGCTTTGTCCAGCAATTCTTTTCCGCTCATCGTTTGAGCATTTGTGGTTAAAAAAGTGCAGCAAAGGCATATAAGGGTGTAGTAAAATTTCATAAAAATGGATTTTAAAAAGGCAAGGTACTAATATAATTAAGAATGTGATTATGATGAAGCAGTGTAAGATTATATTGCATTTTGTCAATAATTATTTTATACTAACTGAAATTGCCTTAAGCTAAGAAGTTGGGACCTATAGTTTGAAAATACGTTAAAAACAAAATACTGTTTGAGCCTCTAGAAAAGAATAATTAAAGTTAAGGGATGCGTAGTAAGAGGTGAGTTTATTTTGTTTAGTATTTTTAAACGTTATGGGTGACTGAGTAGGTTCTAGGCTAGACTTTTTTGGTTCTTTTTTGGGCGATGCAAAAAAGAATAAACTCATTGAGTATTCTTTAGAATTTTATTTAAAATAAATGTAAAATATAGCCAAGAACGGCCCCAATGATGATGACCCAAATAACAGATACTTTTTTAAATTTAAAGACGAGTAGCGCGCTTATTAGCGCAATAATAATTGCTTGCCAAGACACCAAAGTTTGTTGACTCATGGTAATTAATACTGCGAGCATTACCGCCACAGCTGCCACATTGATACTGTTTAAAAAATAGCTGAGTATTTCAGACTTCCGCATTTTAGGTATCAATGGATTTAAAATCCACACAAACAAGAAAGAAGGTAAAAAGATTCCTGTAGTTGCTGCAATAGCACCCCAGAAACCGCCCAATTGATAGCCAATAAATGTAGATGTTGAAAGTACAGGACCCGGTGTAAACTGGCCAATACCAATGGCATCTAGGAGTTCGGCTTGTGTTAGGAGTCCGTTAGTAACAAGTTCTGCATCGAGGTAAGCAAAGAGCACATAACCGCTACCGTATAAAATGCTTCCGACCTTTAGGAATTTCAAGAAAATAGAAACCGAACTTAGTTTTGCTAACATTTCCGAAGAAGTAAATAGCAACAAAAAAGGTGCAATGGTATTTGTAGTGTTTTGAAGCTTGTCTTTGAGTATAAAATAGAGCATTCCAAAAACACCACCTGCTAACATAGCGAGTACTTCATGAACACCTAATAAGCTCGCCATTACAATAAGGACTCCAAGGATGGCGAGTTCCCAAATCTTGATGGCTTTTTTGCCTAATTTTAAAATAGCAGAGGCAATAATAGCTAGTACGGCAGGTTGTATCCCTTTTACAAAGGGTTGCACTTCGGGAAGGGTGCCATACGAAACGTATAAATAAGCCAGAATACCTGTACTAAAAACCGCAGGAAAAATAAAGCTAATGCCTGCCACAAAAAGTCCTTTAGCGCCAGCACGTTCATGGCCACAATGCATGGTCATTTCTGTACTATTGGGTCCTGGAATGAGGTTGGTGCCTCCAATAAGGTCTAGGTAATGCTCGCGTGTCATCCATTTACGCTTAGTGACCACTTCATCTTCCATCATGGCAATATGGGCTGCAGGACCCCCAAACGCAAAGAGCCCGAGTTTAAAAAACACAATGGCTACTTCTTTGAGTTTATTAGATTGCGACATAGATACAAGTTTGGTTTAAAAATAATAAACCCCATGATGTAAACAAAATGGGGTTTGGTATAACGTTGAATGATAACTTACTCTTTCTTGTAACTAGTGTAGTACTCATCCATTAAGTTCATAATACTTGTCATCAAGTCTTTTGTCTCTAACAAGATGTTGAAGTAAAGCGACGTGTTTTTCGGACTCTCTTCTTCGGTTCTTGTACGTTCGATTTGCTTTGTAATCTTGTCGTTGAGAAGCGTCATGATTTCTTCTTTTCTAGACAATACATAGCTAATTCTTTCGAACTTGCGACTGTTAAACACTTCTTCAATCTCAGCCAATAATCCTTCTAAAGAATCATCAATTTCTTGAAGGTCTTTAATTTGGTTGAATTTTAATTTTCTGTGATTGTTGTTAATGTGCTTGTAACTTTTCTTAGAGATAAAGTCTAGCGACTGGGTCATGTCTGTTAAGTATGCCAATATGGTAATATAGAAGCTACTTCCACGTACACTTGTTTCGTCTAGGTTTTTGATAAGGTAGAAGATGTTGTCTCTTAGATCTTCAACTTCTTGATCTAATTTTTCGACACCTTTTCTACTTCTTTTGAGTTTCTTGACATCTTCTTTGGCAAGACCTTTTAATACATCTGTGTAGATTTTGTTCGTTCTAGAAACCACATTAGAAATGTTATCTGCACTCTCGGTAATGATACCTTGAACGGTACTACTTTCAGATTTCTTTAAGCTTTTAGGATCTACTTTGGTAGTGCTTTTCTTTTTGTGAGAGAGGTAGTTTCTTACTAGTAAAAGCACTGTAATTAAAAGTAAAATAGGAACCATTACGGCTTTATTCCAGCTAATTAAGAATACCACTGTACCTGCAGCGATTAAGGCTCCAAATGCTGTGAAAAACCAACCACCAATTACATTTAATACACCTGCTACACGATATACAGCACTTTCTCTACCCCAAGCTCTATCGGCAAGAGACGTACCCATGGCAACCATGAAGGTTACATAGGTTGTAGATAAAGGCAACTTCATTGATGTTGCAATAGAGATAAGTACTCCGGCAACCATAAGGTTTACAGAAGCTCTAATCATATCAAAGGCAGGAGCATCAATACTTTCGTCTTTGGTAAGTACTTTTGCATCTGGCTTTGTAAAACTTGCGTTGATTCTTTCTTGAGAAGCTTTAGGGATAATACCGCTAATAGCATTTGATAACCACGTTGTTCCTCTTACAATTCCTCTAGACAACATGTTAGGTTGAAACTTTTCATGTGTATCGTTTTGACGTGATAAGCTTAATTCTGTTTCTGCTACTGTTTTTGCTTTTTTAGAGAGCCAAAGGGTTGCTACCATGATACCACCAGCGATGAATAATAAGAAAGGCTCTGCTGGCATTTTCTTATCTAATACTTCCATAGTGAACTCTGTTGCTGCAACTCCAGAGGCAGACCATGCTTCATACGAATGGTATGCTGCCATTGGGACTCCAATAAAGTTTACCAAGTCATTTCCAGAGAACGCAAGTGCCAACCCAAAAGTACCCACAGCGATTACTACCAATAAGATACTTTTCTTAGTAATTTTTTGGAAGGCATATGAGAACAATGTAAAGAATACAAAACTCACAGCCATTACCACATACTCATTCCCTTCAAGATATCCTTTTAAGTCTTTGTAAAAAGGAGAACCCTTAAGACCTTTCATAAAAATGAAATATAGAATAGCTGCTAAGGCAACGCCACCAAAGATGGCTCCAAAGTTTTTCATTTTTTTGTCGAAATGAAAAGAGAATATTCTTCTAGAGATCCATTGTACAATAGCACCAACACTAAAGGCAATGACTACCGATAGTAAAATACCACTAATAATAGTAAGGGCTTTTTCTTTGTTTATGTACTCTCCTAAATCTGCTAATGTAGCTCCATCTGTACCACTTATTTTTATCAAAGAAATTACAATAGCAGCACCTAGTAAGTTAAATACAATAGATACGGTTGTTGATGTTGGTAGGCCTAGCGTGTTAAAGAAATCGAGTAACAGAATGTCTGTTATCATTACTGCCATGAAGATCATCATGATCTCATCGAAGGTAAACATCGCGGGAACAAAGATTCCTTTTCGGGCTACCTCCATCATACCGCTTGAGTAAACGGCACCTATAAAAATACCAAGACTGGCAACGATCATAATCGTTCTAAGCGATAAGGCTTTAGAACCAATGGCCGAGTTTAAGAAGTTAATGGCATCATTACTAACTCCTACAACAATATCTGCAACTGCAAGTATTGTTAATGCTACTAACATTAATAAATAAATGTTGTCCATAATGTACTGTGTTATCATGGTGCAAATGTCACTATTTTGCAGTGCACATTTGTTACCAAATTGTTATTAAAAATGTAAATCGAAACCTGTTCTTAATAGGATGTTGTCTTCATCACCGTCTTTGGTGCTGTAGCTTACATCTGCTTGTATTTTTAATTTGTGACCTACAACATACTTAGAAATTCCAAGTGTGTATTGATCCTGAGGATCTCTTCCTGTAATGTCATCAAAATCTAATGTAGTGTAACGACCTGTTACTTCTATGTTGTTTTTAAGTAAGTAACTTAATTGCATGTTCAATGCATTACCCACTCTTACGATGTCTCCAGTTTCTGTTCCATCTGCATTTACAGCAACCGCTTCATCTGCGTCACGTTTTGCATATTCTGCTACAAAGGCAATTCCATTGTATTTAAATGTTGCGTCAGCAAATATGGTTGTGATATCTGTTTCGTATAGAGAACCGTCTTCCAAAAACATGTAACTTCCTAAATTACTTCTTGTTTTTACAGCATCTTTATTATAGTCATAGGTAAGACCTACCATTAATTTTGGTGCTTTCTCACGTTTTAAGTCTCCTTGTGAGTAATCTCCTTTAGAACTAAACTTTCCGAAAGGCAACATTTCTAAACGTCCTGTGTATTGAAGACCACCTTCGTTTCCTTCTGTGATGTTTCTTCCTTCTCCTTGAGAAATAGCAATTTTTTCGCGAATCATAAAATTTCCGCCGAGATTTGCATGGTGACGTACTTGTATTCCAATATCACGGTCAATGTTAAAATTACTGTTTAGTAAAGAACGATTTATTAATTGCAAGTTTGCAGAAGAAACCACACGCTCTACGTTACCAGGTAATTTAGTCTGACCTGCCCAAAGCTCGAAGTTTTGGTAGAAATTCCATTTTACAACGGCATCTAAAATGATACGAGGTGTGTTACGGTTAAAATCACTTCCTCCAGAAACATCTCTGTTTGAAAGTCCTAATTCTATTTTATACTTAAGTTTTGGAGAGTATGCAAAACCATCAAATTTTAAACGAGCTCTACGAATAGAGAAATTTTGATCTGGTTTTCCGTACTGGTCACCATCATGGTCCCATTGGGTGTTAAATCTCGCTTGCATACGTGGGGCAAACTTTACACTAAAAGAGCTGTCTTTGGCCACAAAGTTTATAAGTCCTTTGCCAAATTTGCTGTCGCTAATGGTTTGTGCATTTGTAGTGTAGCAAAAAGAGAATACTGCTACTATAAGTAGGTAATGTAATTTCATTATGAAAATCTATTTTAGTTTTTGTCTGACGCAAAAGTCTACAATACATGTTAACCAAATGTTAAGCAAAGATTAACTTTCTATTGTTTTTAAATACTATTTTAGCCCAAATAAAAAAGGACTGCCTATAAAGACAGTCCCTACGCTAAAATACTAGTCGACAAAAACTAAAGTGATTTTCATGCGCAAATACAAAGTAAATGCATCAATGTAGCTTCTACGTAATGGGAATATTACCAAATTATTAAAATTATACTTTTGCAGACAAAAATTTAAAACACTTATTATCAATACATTATGGATTTAATGTAAATTTAATGTTACCAAAATATTGCGTAAATGTAAATTTTGTTATAATTTTATGTTATTAATAGCAATTACTCCAAATTATGAAAAAGACAATGATGATTTTTGCAATGGTACTAGCCGTACAATTTACATTTGCACAAGACGATACGAAGAATGAATATGTATTAAATGGTGATACCATTGAAGCAACATTATACCATGACAATGGAGCGGTTGCGCAAACTGGTTTTTATACCTCAGATAATAAACTTGATGGTGAATGGATAAGTTATGATGCTGAAGGTAATAAAACTGCAGTTGCTTCTTATGACAAAGGTGTTAAAGTAGGAACATGGATGTTTTACCAAGGGGATACTATTAAAGAAGTGTCTTATACAAACTCAGACATTGCTGAAGTAAAGACTTGGAAAGTTACAGACACTCGTGTTGTGACAAATAGACCATAATTATTTAAAGAATATAAAAACATAAAAAAGTCCCTCACATGGTGAGGGACTTTTTTATGGATACAAATGTACCTTGGCTATTTCAAATATTGTTAGTTGCGAGTCCAACCACTGTTCCAGGTGTTGTATTGTGCACCTGTTGCTGTTCCGTCATTAGAGATAAAGTCGGCTTCATCAAAAACGAATTCAGTGTCATTTTTTACTTTCGTAATTACATCTGTAAATACTACACCATCTACGGCAAGATTTCCATCTAATACTCCCTGACCCGTTGGGCTTTCTTCTGTGTTTCCATCCAAGTCGAAACCTTCTTCAAAGCCTATGATTTCTATATTGTTAAACAAACCTTGTGTTCCTTCTCTAAGTCGAATGGCTTCATTTTCTGTTGCAGAACCTCTACCTACTATTGTTACATTGTTAACCGTTGGTTTAGACCAGAATAAAGGGCTAGAGTTATTTCCTATGTCAACATTATAACCGTCACATTCAAATCCTTTATCGTGAGATACTCTGTGTTCTACATATACATTTTCTAAAGTACCAGAGAAACCTTCGGTCCAATCTACAGAATCATCCTGTGATCCAATGACAGAAATAAAACTAGCATTTACAGTTCCTCCAAAGAATTCGATTCCATCATCTTTTCCTTCAAAAGCTTGAATGTATTGTACTGTAGTTCCATTTCCAACGCCGTAAAAAGAGAAACCGTTGTTCTCACTGGATGCATCTGCAGCTCCACCAGAATACTCTACACGTACATACTTAATAACACCAGAACTATCTGAAGCATTACTTCCTCCATACGGTAAGCCACCAATTTCACTTGTAGATGTTGCATCGCCACCTACTACAGAGTTGATAGGTGCTTTTCCTAAGACAATAAGTCCGCCCCAGTCTCCAGCAGAAGGAGTTGCTACATTAGAAGTTAAAACAATTGGATTTGTAGAAGTTCCTTCAGCTAATATTGTTGCTCCTTGAGCAATAGCAATATAAACACCAGCTCCTGGATTTGCTTTAATTACAACGCCAGCTGGAATGGTTAAGGTAGTTCCTTCGGTCATGATAAGCGCTTCCGTAAGGGTGTATTCTTGACCGATTTCTAAAGCGAAATCAGCTGTTTTTACTCCTCCAATATTTAAGTCTATTGGGGTGTCATCTCCACCGCCACCGCCTTGGTTGTTTTCGATGATGATGTCTGATGTGTCGTCTGCTTCACAGCTTATAAATGCTACGGCTGCAGCTAATAAACCTGAAAATAAAATTGATTTTTTCATAGTAGTTAATTTTAGAGTTATGTTCGATTTTTGATTGATTAAAAGTTGTATTTTAGTTTTAATGCAACATTAATACCTCTCTTGTAAGAAGAAATGGTCACATCTTCAAAGTCTGTTTCACGTACAAAATTGATGGTTGGATCTAGTAAGTTTTTGGCACTCGCATCCAATTCAAAGTGTTCTCCTATTTTGTTTTTCCATACAAAGTCTAGTACGGGAATCCCTTTTTCTATAATGTTTCCTAACTGTCCAGATCCAATAGCATCGATACGATCACTAAAGTAAGAGAACACAATGTTTGCCGTAGGCTTGTAGTTTCCAAAGTCTGGGCTATAGCGTAGATCTGTATTCATAATAAAAGGAGAGGCACCTTGTATTTGTTCAGTTCTTCCCTCTTCAAATGTGGTTGTAAATAAACCTGTTGAGCTTTTTAAATCTTGCTTTGTATACATGTAGGTTGCGTTAAAACCAAGACTTAATAATGCTTTGTCTTTATCTCCATCTTCATCGATGTTATACAAAAGGTTTTTACGAAGCTCGATTTCTGCACCTACAACTTCGGCTTTATCTCCTGTTCTGAAATATCTTTGGGTTCCCGTTGCATCGTTTGCAATTACTTTGTTTACTGGGTCGTTGATCTGTTTTCCGAAAGCAGCCGCAGAAAAGATTTCACCCTTTCCGAAGAACCACTCATATTTAAGATCGATGTTGTAAATTTTTGAAAACGAAGGGTCGTTTAATAAATCTGGATTACCACCTACACGTTGTGTTACATCTTCATAGACAAATGGTGTTACCTCCTTAAATTCTGGGAAGGAAACAGTGTTTGAAAAAGAGAAACGTAAATTTTGATCTTCTTTTACTTTGTATGTTGCATTCAAACTTGGTAATATGTAAGTTTCGCTAGCTTCTCTAAAACCAGGGTCTGTAGGCAATAGGTTAATTACGTCGTACTCGATTTCTTGTTGTAACGATTCTACACGAACACCAGGTGTTACTGTAAATGAAGAGTCAATTTTTATTTCTGCAGCAAGATGTCCTGCATACACATCAAGTGAACCTTTATAGGTATTTTCTGGAGCACCAGGTAAGTTTGTGTTTCCTAATCCGTTGGCTGGATCTAATGCATTAAACACAAAAGTGTTGTAGGTAGTTCCTAAACCATCTAAGTTGAAAATGGTATCTAGGTTATTTACGTCTGTTACGGGAGTGTTTGGTTCAATAAAATCATATCCGTAACGAATGTTTTCAAAGGTACGTTCCTTATTTCGGCCATTGTAACCCGCTTTGAGTGTTACCATTTCCGAAGCTGTATAACTAAAATCAATTTTACCATTGATTTCGGTATCTTGAATGTCTTGGAAATAACGTTGGTTATCAAAAGGGATGTTATTAAAGAATGATGGATTAGTGTTTGGATCATTGTCTAGTGCCAAATCAAAACGCTCTACACTAATACGTTTTCTATCAGGTTGTCTTGAGTTTACTCTGTTGTAACCAACACCCCAATCTGCTGTTAACTTCTCATTTAATTTGTGAGAACCTAGCAATTGGTTTACGTAAATCATGTCTTGTGTAAACTGTATATTGCTTTGGTAGAAACCTCTATCGGTGTCCAAAATAGCATCTCTATTCGTTCCATTTCCGTCAACACCAAAGTACCCAACTTCATCACTAGAGTTGTTAATAAACAGAGAGTTGAATCTAAATTTATGATCGCTATTAGCTCTAAATATAATGTTTGCCATTGCTGTTGTGGTGGTAGACATTTCAAATTCTTCCACAGCATCAAAACGTTTTTTCTCGATGGTAGTAAAGTCTACAGCACTTCCTTTTCTGTATTCGAAATCATTATTAAAGGCAAGTGTTGCAAAAAAGCTAAGCTTGGCTTCTTCTCCAAAATTAAAAGAGCTTCCTCCTGCAATGCTTCCATTGTATTGAATTGGAGTTCCAGCGTCTACAGGATCTATGCCATGCGATAAAATAACTGCAAATGGATTGTTGTCATACCTATTATAGAAACCAAAATTTCCAGTTCCCTCACTTTTTACAAAGTCTTGACCAATAGCTCTGGAGTTAAAACCAGTTCCTAAATCGATATCTAGAAATCCTTTGCCAGAGTATTCTTTTGCATTGATGTTTACATTTCCTGCAGAGAAGTCGCCATAAAATTCTGGCGCATATGTTTTACTTACCGAGACACTTTGAATAATGTCGGTTCCAAATAAGTTGAGGTCCATGTTTTTCTTCTCAATATCATTAGAAGGTAAAGACAAACCATTGTAGGTGGTATTTAAGTAACGATCACCAAGACCTCTTACATATACATTTCCGCCACCTTGTTGCTTGGAGATTCCTGAAATTTTTGTAGTAGCACCTGCAGCATCACTAACACCCATTTTTGCTAATTGATCAGAGCCAATACTTTCTTTAATAGTGGTTGCTTTTTGTTGTTCTAGTAATAAAGCGGTTTCGGTATCTCTTCTAACACTCGTTTTAATGACAACTTCATCCAAAGCGGCTGCACTGGCACCAAGCGTTACATCAAGCGTAACCGTTTCTCCACCAACAATGGTAATTGGCTTTTCAATGGTTTCGTATCCTACAAAACTAAACTCAACAATGTAGTCTCCATCGTCAAGGTTTTCTATGATATATAACCCATCAAAATCTGAAGTAGTTCCTTTGGTTGTATTTTTAATAAGGACGTTGGCAAAAGGTAGCGGTTCATTATTCATTTGTTTGTCTGTCAATGTTCCTTTAACAGCTCCAGTTTGTGCAAATGATATGGTGGTGATTGCCAATACTACTATTGTAAAAATCTTTTTCATTAGGTGTTTTAATTTGGGGCAAAGATGCGGCGGCTTTGTAAAGTTCATGTTATCCAAATATTATGCTTTCGTGATGCATAGGTTATCTAATTGTTAAGAAGTCTACGACTATGTTATGGCACATAATTTTGTAAATTGAGTATATTGCGATAACCAAAATATAAAGTGCTATGATGCAATGGGAACAGCTATTATCCCTTAAAAAACAAGGAGTCAAAACTAAGAGATTACGCGTCGAAGAAGACCCAACACGTTTGGGTTTTGAAGTAGACTATGACC
Organism: Patiriisocius sp. 208BN25-11; assembly: GCF_058147145.1. NCBI lineage: Bacteria > Pseudomonadati > Bacteroidota > Flavobacteriia > Flavobacteriales > Flavobacteriaceae > Patiriisocius > Patiriisocius sp. 208BN25-11. The sequence continues at coordinate 91,700 of NZ_JBYVJY010000004.1, read as the reverse complement.
GTATTATTTTTTCGCAAGCCTTTAGAAGTCTGCAAGATAAAACACAGGTCATCCCGTTGTCAAAAACGTCTTTTGTGCATACAAGACTAACCCATAGTTTGGAGGTCTCAGTTGTTGGAAGGTCTTTAGGTAGAACAGCTGGAAAAGCAATCTTAGAAAAGCACCCACAATTGCAACGTGTACATGGCTATCATTTTAATGATTTTGGATCCATTGTCGCGGCTGCATCCTTAGCGCATGACATTGGGAATCCTCCTTTTGGTCATAGTGGTGAGAAAGCCATAGGCGATTACTTTGCTAATGGAAATGGAAAACGATTTAAAAAATCCCTAACAGAGAAAGAGTATCAAGATCTAGTAGATTTTGAAGGAAATGCCAATGGATTTAAAATAGTGACCGAATCTAAAAATGGGGTCGATGGTGGTTTGCGACTTACCTATGCTACGCTGGGTGCTTTTATGAAATATCCCAAAGAGTCTTTACCCAAAAAACCGACACCGCATATAGCCGATAAAAAATTTGGCGTGTTTCAATCTGAAATTTCCTTCTTCGAAACCGTGGCTTCTGAATTAGGGCTCAACAAACGCGGACAAAAAGGTGCTGTGAGTTACGATAGACATCCCTTAGCTTTTTTAGTAGAAGCTGCCGATGATATTTGCTACACCATCATCGATTTTGAAGACGGAATTAATTTAGGGCTTATAGAAGAAGAGTTTGCCTTAGAATATCTCATTGCTTTGGTAAAAGATACCATTGATACAGCGAAATATCATAAACTCATTAATGTGAAAGATAGATTAGCCTATTTACGTTCTATGGCTATTGGTGTGTTAATTCAAGAAGCTGCCGAAATTTTTGTGGCCAACGAAGAAGCAATTTTAAAAGGAACATTTACAGAGTCATTGCTTGATAAAAGTAAATACCAAGCTCAAATTAATGATATCATTAAAATTTCCGTAGCCAATGTCTACCAGAGTAGTGAGGTAGTTGAAAAGGAAATCGCAGGCTATAAAATATTATCTGAGTTGCTCGATACCTTTACTACTGCTGTTGAAAATTATCATGAAGGCAGCACGTTGCGTCACTATGATAAACTCATACTTTCTCAGTTCGATACATCCATTAAAGAGACCCAATCGGTATACGAATACGTTATGGCCTGTTGTAATTATGTTTCAAGATTAACAGATGGTAATGCATTGCAGATTTTTCAAAAAATCAATGGAAATCTTGCGATATCTTAAAAAATAAATGTTAAAATAGTTAATTGTTTGTGCTAAATATGGTTTTAGCTGTTATTTTAGCTTTTTAAAATTTATTCACTGCTATGAAAAGAAATTTAGTATTCGTGCTTTTGCTTGCCTTTTGTTTTGCAAATGCACAAAACCATCAAACAACCATCCAAAATCATTTTAATACCTCGAGCTCTCAAGACGGACTCACACAAGAGGATGTTGCAGATTTTGAAATTAAGTCAACTACCTACTCAAAGAGTATGCGTGTTGAGAATGTATATATTTCACAGCGAATCCAAGGGATTGAAGTTTTTAATTCTACCTCTGTTTTTGCCATTAGAAATGGAGTTGTACAATCTTCTAAAATCGGATTCTCTACTAATGCAACTCAAAAGATAAACACAACAAATCCAAGTATTACACCACAAATTGCTATTGCAAATGCCGCATCTGCAATGGGTATTGGAAGTCCGAGCGGACTTTCATTATTAGAAAATGAAAATCAGCATAGCTATGTGTTTTCTAACGGTGCTATATCCTTAAATAACATTCCAGTTCGATTAGTTTTTCAACCTTTAGAAGACGATACTTTACGCTTGGCTTGGGATTTAAGTATTTACCTATTAGATGCTAGTCATTATTATAGCGTACGAGTAGATGCTACCACAGGTAGTGTGTTAAGCACAAACGATTGGGTGACGAGCTGTAATTTTGGAACGCCAAGTCACAACCACTTAGGACACACAACTGCAAAAGAAAGTGTGCTATATTCTCAAGAAAATTCGATTTCTTTCGATGCATTAGGAGGCACATCTTACCGAGTATTTCCAGTGCCTTTTGAAAGCCCAAACCATGGAAATGAAGCATTGGTTATTGATCCAGCAAATGAAGATGCATCCCCATTTGGATGGCATGATACCGATGGAGTAGAAGGACCAGAGTTTACCATTACAAGAGGAAACAATGTAATTGCAAGAGATGATATTGATGCAAATAATAGTGGAGGAACTTCTCCAGACGGAGGTCCTTCTTTGACATTTGATTTCCCTTTTAATTTTGAAACGAATCCAGTAAATATGTTGCCAGCCGCAACTACCAATTTGTTTTACTGGAACAACATCATGCATGATGTGTATTACCAATATGGTTTTGATGAAGCTAGTGGTAATTTCCAAGATAATAATTATGGAAACGGAGGAAACGGTGGAGAAGGAGATTTTGTAGATGCGCAAGCACAAGATGGAGGCGGAACCAACAATGCTAATTTCGGAACACCACCAGATGGAAACAATCCTAGAATGCAAATGTTTTTATGGTCTCCAGCAGGACCTGCAGGTGAACCTTTAACTATTAACAATGGAACATTGCTGGGGGATTATACCGCAGTCCCTGCTCTTTTTGGTGATCCACTCCCAGAAGACATGCCTATTACTGCAGATTTGACCTTGGTGCTTGATGACAATGCAGGTGATTCGGATGATGAAAACGATGCTTGTGATACAATTACAAATCCTGGAGACTTAAATGGAAAAATAGTAGTAATAAGAAGAGGAGAATGTCAGTTTGGAGTTAAAATGTTGGCGGTAGAAAATGAAGGTGCTGTAGCGGTTATTATGGTAAATAATATTCCTGATGCTCCTATTGCTATGGGGCCAGGTGATTTTGGAGACCAAGTTTCAATACCCGGAGTAATGGTAAACCAAGCAGATGGAGAAGCAATTATTGCTGCACTTCAAAATGGAGAAAGTATCAACGCTTCTTTATTAAATGCTGGACCATATGCTATAGACGGAGATGTAGATAACGGAATTATCGCTCACGAATACGGACATGGGATCTCTAATAGACTAACCGGAGGAAGATTTAATACAGGTTGTTTAGGAAACCAAGAGCAAATGGGTGAAGGATGGAGCGACTGGTTTGGTTTAATGTTAACGATGCAAGAAGGAGATGAAGCAGAAGACATTCGTGGTATTGGAACCTATGCAATAGGACAGCCTACCGATGGAGGAGGGATTAGAGAAGCACCTTACAGCACGAGTTTTTCTATAAATAATTACACTTACGAAGACACAGATGGAAACGTTTCGGTGCCTCATGGTGTTGGATTTGTTTGGGCGTCTATGCTATGGGATCTTACTTGGGATTTAATTGAAGAATATGGATTTGATCCAGATCTTTACAATGGTACAGGTGGTAACAATATTGCTATGCAATTAGTGTTAGATGGTCTAAAATTACAACCTTGTAACCCAGGTTTTGTAACTGGTAGAGATGCAATTTTAGAGGCAGACATGCTAGCAAACGATGGAGCGAACCAATGCTTGATTTGGGCAGCTTTTGCAAAAAGAGGTTTGGGTGTTAGTGCTTCTCAAGGAAGTTCAAATAATTTAGGAGATAATGTGGAAGCCTTTGATATTCCAACGACTCCAGATTGTGTTTTAGGTTCTGAAGATAGAGGAAGTATTGAAAATGCAGTGATACTATATCCAAACCCTGCAAAAGGAATTGTAAACATTAGTGCTCCTCGTGCAACTGGAGATGCAAACGTATCTATATTTGATATTAATGGAAGAGTGATTATGACGCAAACAGTTTCATTAGATGCTGTGGCAACACTTACAATAGACCAAATTAATTCTGGTGTTTATATAGTTGAAGTTGCTGGAGAAGGATTTACAACCACTACCAAGCTTATTATTGAATAATAAATAACGTTATTGTATCCAAAAGTAAGATGTCTGTTCGAGCGGAGTCGAGAACTACTACTCACTGATAGTGAACATAGGTTTCGATTGCGCTCAACCAGACAACAGTTAACTCTTTACTTTTTAGACATCTTTTTTATGCAAATGTTTACGAAGTGTCTCTAGAATTTTTTCTTCGGAAATACCCTGTGCATGTTGTAATTGGCTTACCGTTCCGTGTTCAGGGAAGGTGTCTTTAATTCCTAGTAAAACAGTTTTATTGTGATACTCATGTTGTGATGCAAATTCTAATATCGCAGTTCCGAAACCTCCCGAGATAACGCCATCTTCAATAGTGATGACGGTTTTGTAGGTTTCAAAAATTTCAGAAAGTAATGCCGCATCCAATGGTTTTACAAACGCCATGTCATATAATCCAACTTGGTTTTGTTGTATTTCAGAAGGTAACTTACCTAGTGCTTTTTTAGCATTTTCGACCATGTTTCCAATCGCAAGAATGGCTATATCACTTCCTTTTTGAAGTACTTTCCCCTTTCCAATAAGACTCTTTTTAAATGGGACTTGCCAATCAATACTATTTCCACGACCTCTTGGGTAACGTATGGCAATAGGGATGTCCAAACCTAATTGAGCAGTATACAATATATTGCGCAGTTCTATAGCATTACTAGGGGTTGCTATTATAATATTTGGAATACATCGTAAAAAAGCAATGTCAAAAATACCATGGTGTGTGGCGCCATCTTCTCCTACCATACCTGCACGATCTAAGCAGAAAATTACAGGTAATTTTTGCAAGCAAACATCATGTATTACTTGATCGTATGCGCGCTGTAAAAATGTGGAGTAGATGTTACAAAAAACATGAAGCCCTTGAGTTGCTAGTCCAGCTGCTAATGTTACAGCATGCTGCTCTGCAATACCCACGTCGAAAGCACGGTCTGGAAAAGCGTCCATCATATATTTTAAGGAGCTTCCTGTTGGCATGGCAGGAGTAATCCCTATAATGTCTTTGTTTTCTTTGGCAAGTTCAACAAGTGTATGCCCAAAAACATCTTGATATTTTGGTGGAAGTCCTGTAGTGTCTTTTTTAATTCTATTGCCTGTATGGGCATCAAATTTTCCAGGAGCGTGGTAGGTTACTTGATCTTCTTCGGCCTGGCGTAATCCTTTTCCCTTTTTGGTGATGACGTGCAGTATTTTTGGCCCATTTGTATGTTTTAGTATTTCTAATGTTTTTAGTAATTCTGAAATATTATGCCCATCCACCGGACCCGAATAGGTGAAGTTGAGGGCTTCAAAAATATTATCTGTTTCTGGAGCACCATCTAAGGTAACCTTGGTGAAATATTGTTTTAGCGCTCCTACACTTGGGTCAATTCCAATCGCATTATCATTTAAAATAACAAGTAGGTTTGTATCTGTAACACCTGCATGATTGAGTGCTTCGAAGGCCATACCACTGGCTATAGATGCGTCACCCACAACTGCAATGTGCTGTCTATGAGTGTCTCCTTTGAGTGAAGCGGCAATAGCCATCCCTAGGGTAGCAGAAATGGCAGTACTACTGTGTCCAGTACCAAAAGTATCGTAGTTACTCTCATCTCTTTTCGGGAAACCACTAATACCTCCTAGTGTTCTATTGGTATCAAACACATCTTTTCTACCCGTGAGAATTTTATGCCCATAGGCTTGATGTCCCACATCCCAAACCAATTGGTCTTTGGGTGTGTTAAATACATAATGTAGCGCGATAGTAAGTTCTACGACACCCAAACTAGCACCTAAATGTCCTTCTTTGGTAGCAACTATCTCGATAATAAAATCGCGAAGTTCTTGCGCTAATTGCGTTAATTGATCTTTGCTTAATTTTCGAAGATCTTCTGGAAAAGTGATGGTATCTAATAGCTCATGTGACACAACACAAAGATACAATTAACCTTCTTAGTATTGATATCATAGCCTTTGTTAGAATAAAGAAATGTTGTTTGTTCGTAAAAAAGAATCTTCGTTACCATAGATTTTTTAATTTTACGCTCCACATACAATACCCAGAAATGATAAACCCATACGACGATACGTATTTTATGAAACGTGCTTTGCAAGAAGCCGAAGCTGCCTATGAAAAAGGAGAAGTGCCTATTGGTGCTGTGATTGTAATCAACAATCAAATTATTGCAAGAGCGCACAATCTTACAGAAATGCTAAACGATGTAACGGCGCACGCAGAGATGCAGGCAATAACTGCGGCTGCTAATTTTTTGGGTGGGAAATATCTTCAAAATTGCACTTTGTATGTTACAATAGAACCTTGCCAAATGTGTGCGGGAGCTTTATTCTGGAGTCAGATTTCGAATATCGTTTATGGGGCTCGAGATGAGCAACGCGGCTGTATTGCCATGGATACAAAATTGCATCCTAAAACCAAAATGAAAGGTGGTGTGCTAGCCGAAGAAGCATCTCAGTTGTTAAAGCGCTTTTTTATTGAGAAGCGAAATCTTAATTAGACCGCTGTCGCTCTAAGAAGCAAGATGTAAGACCGCTTCGCTGATAGACTTGAAGTTTATTTGTGTAACATTGAGGGATATTCTATCTAAATTTCTAACTCGGGGTTTTCTACTAACATTTCCGAAGGATACAGACATAAAAAAATCCCGCTTTATTTAAAGCGGGATTACAATCATTTGGTAAAGATATATCTTCTTAGATAACACGCACTTGCGCAGCTATCATTCCTTTTCTTCCTTCTTCTTCTTCATACTCTACTTTATCTCCCTCGTTAAGAGCTTGACCGTTAAGTCCTGTGATGTGTACAAAGATGTCTTTTCCAGTTTCATCATTTGTGATAAAACCAAAACCTTTAGATTCGTTAAAAAATTTTACTGTTCCTTCCATTAGTGGGTAATATAAATTAATAATTAGAACAAATGTAGGTAAAAATAAATGCGAAATGTTATCTAAATGTGAATTTTTAACATTTCAATAGTATTTATAACTTCTTGTCTTTAGTGTAATTACGCATTTTTAGGATGTTTTCCTCATTAAGCATGTAGGCTTTTACATCTTTTCCTTTCCATCTGTGGTACACAAAAGCAGGCATCCAAACAAAGAATAGGGTGGCTACTCCAAGACCAATACATAATTCTCCTGTAGCCAAGTCTTGAGGTCTGGTATAAAAACCAAATCCTACCAATGCTATGGCAGTAAAAAAGAAAATATATAATAAAATACGCATCTTTATGATGATTGTATCGCTACTTTTAAGTTGAGTTCTGTGAGTTGTTCTTGGTCTAATGGTGCTGGTGCATCTATCATGACATCGCGACCGCTATTGTTTTTTGGGAAGGCAATAAAATCTCTTATGGTTTCTTGTCCTCCTAAAATTGAAACTAATCTGTCTAATCCAAAAGCAATCCCTCCGTGTGGTGGTGCGCCGTATTCAAAGGCATCCATTAAAAAACCAAATTGCGCTTTTGCTTCTGCTTCACTAAAGCCTAAATGCTTTAACATAATGGCTTGGGTTTCTTTATCGTGAATACGAATAGATCCTCCACCAATTTCATTTCCGTTTAAGACTAAGTCATAAGCATTGGCTTTAACATCACCTGGATTCGTATCTAATAGCTCAAGCTGTCCTGGTTTTGGTGAAGTAAATGGGTGGTGCATGGCGTGGTAATGTCCAGTTTCTTCATCTAGCTCAAGCAACGGAAAGTCAACTACCCATAATGGAGCAAACTCATCTGCTTTTCGCAAGCCTAAACGTTCTGCCAATTCCATACGTAAGGCACTTAATTGCGCTCGTACTTTGCTGGTTTCTCCAGAAAGTATACAAATAAGATCTCCAGGTTTTGCACCTGTTGTTTCTGCCCATTGTGCTAAATCTTCTTGGTTGTAAAATTTATCTACAGATGACTTGAAGCTTCCATCGTCGTTACAACGACAGTATACCATACCGAGTGCTCCTACTTGAGGACGCTTTACCCAGTCTATTAATTTATCTATTTCTTTACGAGTGTAGCTGTTGGCTCCAGGCACTGCAATACCAACTACCAATTCTGCATTGTTAAAGACACCAAATTCTTTGTGTTGTGCTACAGCATTTAACTCACCAAACTCCATCCCAAAACGAATGTCTGGCTTATCATTACCATACAAACGCATAGCATCATCGTATTGCATTCTTGGAAAGGCACCAATTTTTACACCGTTTATTTCTTTTAATAGATGACGGGTTAAACCTTCAAACATGTTTAGGATGTCTTCTTGTTCTATAAATGCCATTTCACAGTCTATTTGTGTAAACTCTGGTTGCCTGTCGGCACGTAGGTCTTCATCTCTAAAACACTTTACAATTTGAAAGTATTTGTCTAAGCCACCTACCATAAGCAACTGCTTAAAAGTTTGTGGCGATTGCGGTAAGGCGTAAAACTGTCCTTCATTCATTCTACTTGGTACCACAAAATCACGGGCACCCTCTGGAGTAGATTTAATAAGGTAAGGCGTTTCTACATCTACAAATCCTTCTGCAGATAGATAGTTGCGAACTGCCATGGATACTTTATGGCGAAAAATTAGATTCTCACGAACAGGATTTCTTCGAATGTCTAAGTAACGGTATTTCATTCTTACATCTTCACCACCATCTGTTTCATCTTCAATCGTAAAAGGAGGGGTTAAGGAAGCGTTGAGAATGTTCACTTTTGAAACCAAAATCTCAATATCTCCCGTTGGCATGTTTGGGTTTTTAGATTCGCGTTCAATGACAGTTCCTGTAACTTGTACAACAAACTCACGGCCTAACTTTTGAGCTTGCTCCATCATTTCTGGTGTGGTGCGTTCTGCATCAAAAATAAGTTGTGTAATACCATAGCGATCACGAAGATCTACCCATACCATAAATCCTTTGTCACGGGTTTTTTGTACCCATCCTGCAAGGGTTACTTCTTGTCCTATATGTTCGCTTCGTAATTGACCGTTGGTATGCGTTCTGTACATGTGTTTGTGTGTTATTATTTCCGTCTTTTTAGAAAGATTGCAAATTTAAGAAGTTCTACTGTATTGACCTTCATTTTAAAGTATTTATAGTGAGATTTAAAATTTCAGAAATTAAAAACGCATTAAAGAAACCTTTTTGTTTTATAATTTGTAATCATTTAGCTAATTTTTTATGAAATCTTTAATACATTTAACTAAACTTTAAAAACATGACAACCATGAAACAAAACGACTTTACTTCTTACCTAATAGCAATCGTGTTATTAGTCCCCTGTTTTTTGTTTGCCCAAACTACGGTTACTGGGTCGGCAAAAACAGCAGATGGAGCCCCCATTGCCTTTGCAAATGTTCTAGAAAAAGGAACCTCAAATGGAACTGTTGCCGACATTAATGGAAACTTCGCATTAAATGTAGAGACCTTGCCAACTACATTGGTAGTGAGTTATGTAGGTTATGCTACAAAAGAAATGGAGATTTCTTCTGCTAGGGCAGATTTTGTATTAATTCAAGGAGATGAATTAGATGCAGTAGTTCTTGTTGGTAATAGATCGAAACCTAGATCAGTATTGACATCTGTAGTGCCAATTGATAATATTCAAACTGCAGATTTAAAATTAACGGGGCAGCCTACCCTAGACAAGATGTTAAACTACAAAGTACCTTCTTTTAACTCTACCAACCAAACAGTTTCAGATGCGACAGCGCATTTTGATCCAGCAGACCTAAGAAATTTAGGGCCTAGTAGAACTTTAGTATTAATTAATGGTAAACGAAAAAATCAAAGTGCCTTAGTTTACATAAATGATACTCCAGGAAAAGGTGAAGTAGGAGTCGACTTAAAAAGTATTCCTGCCGCTGCAATAGAGCGTGTAGAGGTGTTACGAGATGGAGCATCTGCTCAATATGGATCTGATGCAATTGCGGGTGTTATTAATATGGTCTTAAAAGAAGGTTATGAGTACAGTACTGTAAATCTAGATGGTGGTGTGACTACAGAAGGAGATGGTTTTAATATTGGAGCCAACATAAACACTGGGCTTAAAGTAGGAGAAAAGGGTGGATTCTTAAATATAACTGCTGGATATTATCACCAAGACACCACAAATAGAGCTGGTGAGCCTGGAGATGATGTCTTGTTTGGTATCGAAGCAGATGACCCAGATTGGGCAGATTGGTTAGCACAAAACCCCGATTTAGGGATGACTATTGGACAACCAGAAATAGACAAGTATGATTTGTTTTACAATTTAGGCTTGCCTTTTGAAAATGGAAAAGGAAAGTTCTACACCTTTGGTGGTTTGACTTACAGAGAAGGGAAAAGTTTTGCATTGTACAGAGCACCGTATTGGGTGCCAGACCCATTCAATCTATTGCATGAAGAGGGAACAGAGTACCAAGGATTTCAACCTACTTTTGAAACTGAAATTGTTGACAATAACCACACTGTGGGAGTAGAATTTGGAGCCTTAGGATTTGATGTTGATGTAAGTGGAACCTTTGGTAGAAATGCCGTAGACTATACAGTTAATAGTAGTTTAAATCCAGCTTTAGGAGCAGCTAGCCCAACGAGTTTTGATGTTGGAGCATACACATTTAGCAATAGAATTGCCAACCTTGATATTTCAAGAAATATTGGAATTGTGAGTCTTGCTTTTGGAGCAGAATATAAGGATGAGCGTTTTTCATCTGAGGCAGGTCAACCAGAATCATATATTGGAGGAGGAGTACAATCTTTCCCTGGATTACAGCCCAGTAATGCTGTTCGCGAGTCAAGAAATAACGTTGGTGCTTATGCAAACATAGATTTGGAGGCTACCGAGAAGTTCTTAGTAACTGCTGCTGTTCGTTATGAAGATTTTAGCGATTTTGGAGATAATGTTTCATGGAAAGCTGGAGCTCGATACATATTAGGTGATAATAGAGGAGCCATAAGAGCATCGTATGGTACTGGATTTAGAGCCCCTTCATTACATCAAATTTATTTGAGTAATGTGCAAACATTAGTATCTGGAGGTACGATCTCTAATCAAGGTACGTTTAATAACGTGGACCCTGTAATTAGAGAAGGACTAGGAGTACCAGCGCTTACTGCTGAAACTTCTACCAATATTACGGCAGGGATTACCTATAAATTAACACCAAAGTTTTCTGTAGCGGTAGATGCGTATCAAATTGAAGTAGAAGATCGTGTTTTATTCTCTGGAGAAATTGGTTTTATTGATGAAACAGGACAAACTGGTGCAGATGGTACAATCATTACAGAAGATATTACAAACCCGGTAGAACAAATCTTATTGGATAATGATATTACTAGCTTAAAGTTATTTGCCAATGCGGTAGATACTCAAACACAGGGTATTGATGTTGTAGCAAACTATAGAAATATGGAAATAGGAAGTGGTTCTTTAAATGCAACGCTTGCTGCCAATTTTAATAGAACAGAGATTACAAACGATGATGCAGATCCAAATACAGAAGGATTGCAATTAGAAGCGCCAGGTCTTATTGGAGAGAATGGATATGATTTCTTTAATCGTAAGGAACAATCAAGAATTGAATCTGCAAGACCACAAACTAAGGTGTTGCTTGGTTTAGACTATCAAATAAGTAATTTTAATATCGCTATAAACAACACCTATTTTGGTGAAGTTACTTGGAGGCATTCTAATAATGGTCTTAACGGTGCACCACTAGGACCAAACGGAGCAAATCTTCCTGAAGATGATGCAGCCTACGACCAAACATTTGGTGGTAAAGTAATCACAGACCTAATTATAAAGTATGATTTCTCTGACGCTATCAACGCAAGAATTTCTGTAAATAACCTATTAAATGTGTACCCAGATGAAATTGAAACACAGGGTGACTTTGTAACAGATCTTGGTGGCAGATTTAAGTACCCATGGGAAGTAAATCAATTTGGATTTAATGGAACCATTGTAAGTGCTGGATTGCAGTTTAGATTTTAACATGTTACATTCATAAAAAGAAAAGGGTGCTCGTATAGCGCCCTTTTTTTGTGTAACCTGTTAAAAAGTATGCTAACAAAAGCTTTAAAAACTAGGTTTTATAACATTCATAACTCTATATTTACATTATAATTTTTAGATTATAGCTTACCGTAAGAATTACAATTAACCAACAGGGATGTTGGGCACATATGCCAAAATGATGCTTTCGTATTTTTACCCGTAGTCTTATATTATATAAAGTCGCCTATACCACTATAGACGACTTTTTTTGTTTCTGAAATATCCTATTTTGAAGCGCTGTTAAACAAAATACCCTTTTAAAATGCTGGATGCACAAAAAGGGTTTTGAGTTTTAAAATTTCCGAAGAAAAAAATCTTCACCGATTTCTACCCTATCTCTAAAGAGAAAATCGATGAAGATTTTACAAAACTAACATAGTTTTTATATGTTCTGTCTGCATACTGAACACTGCAACTGTTAACTTGTTTTATTCTGCGGCTTCTTGATTAATGTCTTCTACAATTGCTACAGGTTCTTGTTTTCTAGACCTCATAAAAGAGATAATTCTCATTTTTAATCGTGTTGCAAAATAGAATAAAATAGGCACCACAATTAGGGTTAAGAAAGTAGCAATAATAAGACCATAGATAACCGTCCATGCTAAAGGTCCCCAGAAAATTACATTGTCTCCTCCCATGTACACGTTAGGATCAAACTCGCTAAAAAGAGTAAAGAAATTAATGTTTAAACCAATGGCTAAGGGTATTAAACCTAAAATGGTAGTAATGGCTGTTAACAATACTGGGCGTAAACGCGCCTTTCCTGCTTGGATAATACTTGCTAATAAATCATCTTTTTCTAGAAAGTCGCTAGCGTCTAGGTCTAATTCATTCTTTTTCCTATCGATGAGTAATTGGGCATAATCGAGCAAGACCACTCCATTATTTACCACAATACCCGCGAGGGAAATAATACCCATCATAGTCATGATAATTACAAAGGGAGCACCAGAAATTACAATGCCTCCAAAGACCCCAATAAAACTCAAGAAAATAGCAATCATAATAATGAATGGTTTTGAAATAGAGTTAAATTGGAAGATAAGAATTAAGAATATTAAGCCCAAGCCACTAAAGAAAGCACTCATTAAAAAAGCTTGTTCTTTTTCTTGTTTCTCTAGTTGTCCCGTATAATTAATTTTCACACTATCTGGAATTTCGTTGAAATTACGCATTTCATTTTTTACCTGTGCTACAGCAGCACCTGCATCTGTATATCCAGGTGATAATGCAGAATATAACGTAACAATTCTTTTGGATTGTTTGTGCTTAATGGCACTAAATCCAGAGTTGTTTTTTTGTGAAGCGACAGCAGATACGGGTATCTCACGCAATTGTCCTGTATTGGTTCTAAAGGTCATGGTTTGGTTAAACAAAGCACTGGCATTGTAACGACTTGCCTCATTAAATCGAATGTAGATATCATAATCTTCGCCGTCTTCTTTATACACACCTGCTTTGGTACCAAATAAGGAGTTACGTAGTTGTTGTCCAACTTGCCCTGCATTCACACCAAGTTCACCCGCTTTTTCTCTATCAATAAGAACCTGCATGCCTGGTTTGTCTTTATTTACATCGATTTTTAACTCGTCGATAGCAGCGATATTTTTGGTATTCAAATACGCACGCATGTTCTCTGCAGCTGTAATCAACTCGTTATAGTCGTTCCCCGATAGTTCGATGTTTACAGGAGCTCCTTGTGGTGGTCCGTTGGCATCTTTTTCTACAGAGATAATAACACCTGGGTATATACCTCTTAGGTCTTCTTGTACCTTTTTACGTAACACTTCACTGTCCTCTCCTCGGCGAAATTTATACTCACGCATAGAAGCAGTAATTTTCCCTTTATGTGGCATTTCTGCGGCAGAACCACCATCGGTTTGAGGGTTTCCTGCACCCTCTCCTACTTGTGATACGGCACTTTCAACTAAGAAATTGAACTCACCATCTACATACTCATTGCTATTTAATGTATTGTAAACACGTTCTTCAATTTCTTTGGTAATGGCATTTGTTTTTTCGATAGAAGTTCCTTGTGGGTATTCTATGTAGACAATAATTTGGTTAGGGGTGTTGTCGGGAAAAAATTCAATTTTTGTTCTTTGTGAAGCAACCGAACCTCCAAAAGCTCCAAAAGCTCCAATGAGTAAAAAGAAAGTAAATCCAATAACAAGGTAGGGTCTAGCCCCTTTAAAAGCCTTTGTTAAACTTCTCTTATACCAATTTTCTAATCTGGTAAGTACTTTGGTTTGAAAGGCATTTGCCAATTTACGGAGTACCAATCGGTATACCCAAAGCATGATAGCAGTAAAAATCATAAGTGTTCCTAGTCCGCTATACGTACCTCCTGTTAACATGATTAGAGCTCCAATGACAATTAGAATTAAAGAAATCATAATAATGTTCTTTAATGGCATGTCTCTATCCTCGGTGGTCATAAATTGTGATACCAGTACCGAGTTAAAAAAGATCGCTACAAATAAGGAGGATCCTAATACCACAGAAAGTGTAATGGGGAAATAAATCATGAATTGTCCCATCAATCCTGGCCATAGTCCTAAAGGTATAAAGGCAGCTACAGTGGTAGCTGTAGAAATAATAATTGGAAATGCAATTTCTCCAATCCCTTTCTTAGCAGCTTCAATTCGGCTTAATCCTTCTTCGTCCATTAAACGGTAAACATTTTCTACGACTACAATACCATTATCTACCAACATTCCTAATCCCATAATTAATCCGAATAGGATCATGGTATTTAGCGTGTAGCCCATCCATCCTAGAATCATTAAGGACATGAACATAGACATAGGAATTGCAAATCCAACAAACAATGCATTTTTAAAACCAAGGAAGAACATTAAAACGGTAACTACCAAGATAATCCCGAAAATGATATTGTTTACCAAATCATCTACCTGACCAATGGTTTTTGAAGATTGATCGTTGGTAATATTTACCACAAGGTTTGAGGGAAAAACATTGGCTCTAGTATCTGCAACAATGGTTTCAATTTTTTCTGCTGCTGCCACCATGTTTTTTCCAGAACGTTTCTTAACATCTAGCATTACCACACGACTTCCATACTCTCTCGCAAAAGTGGTTCTGTCTTTTTCTTTAAAACGAACTTCGGCAACGTCTTTTAAGTATACAATGTCTCCATTTTCAGACTTTACTACGAAATTTTCTAACTCATTTGGATCTTCTATTTCACCTAAAATTCGAATCGTACGACGCTGGCCGCTGGCTTTAAAATTTCCGGCAGACATGGTCATATTTCCATTAGAAATAGCACTTTGTACATCTCTAAAACTCACCGATGAGGCCATCATTTTATAGATATCTACGGCAACCTCTACTTCTTTTTCTTGCGCGCCACGAATATCAACCTGCTTGATTTCTTCAAGGTTTTCTATTTCATCTTGAAGGTATTCTGCATATTCTTTAAGCTTGGCTACAGGATAATCACCAGAGATGTTTATGTTAAGTATGGGCATTTCTTCACTCATACTTAACTCAAAAATGTTAGGCTCTACTTTAGCACCATTAAACGTGGGCCAATCTTCGTTAGAAGTTTCGGTGTCTATCTCATCTTTTACTTTTTGTTTTGCTTTGTCTACGCTAATGCCCTCATCAAATTCTACAATCACCATCGAGTAATCTTCTTGTGAAGTTGACGTAATTTCTACCACATTACTCACCGTTTTTAGCTTGTCTTCTAAAGGATCTGTAATGAGTTTTTCGATATCTTCGGCAGTGTTTCCAGGATATACAGAACTAATGTAAATTTTAGTTTCTCTAATTTCTGGGAAATTTTCACGCGGCATACTGTTGTATGCACTTCCTCCTAAAAACAACACCAATACCATTGCCATGTAAATGGTAGTTTTGTTATTAATGGCCCAAGAGGAGAGCTTAAACTCTTTCTCGGTATTTTTTTTCTGCTTTGCCATACGTATTACAAATTAGTAGGTGATGATTTTAACGGTTTGCCCATCTTTAACACTACGAGCTCCTTCTTGAATGATTTGATCTCCATTCTTTAAACCTTCTAAAACTTCGATAACATCTTCTTGCTTTTTTCCAGTTTTAATGATCACACGACTTGCTACAGCTTTTTCTCCAGTAATATCTTTGAGTAGGTAGATGTATTGTTCTCCCTGAGCGTTTTCTGAAATAATACTTTGCGGTATTAAAATTGCTTTTTCGTTGGTGTAGTCGTTAATTTTTAAGCGAGCCGTTAGGTTAGGTTTGATGTTCTTCTCTTTATTAGGAACATTGATTTCAGCTTTATAGGTCCTGTTGTTTGGATTGATAAAACTACCGGTCTGACTAATCCTAGTCACAATGCTAGTTCCTAATACTGGAAAAAATACATCTACTTCTTTTCCTTTTACTACATTGGTGATATAACTTTCAGGAACATCTGCTTTGATATACATATTGTTTAAACTTACAATGCGTAAAATAGGGGTTTGTCCTGGCGCTACAACACTTCCTTGTTCTGTAATAACATCATCTATGGTTCCAGAAAAAGGAGCTCTTATACTCGCTTTTGCTAGTTGCTGCTTCATAGAATTGATGGCTTTTAATTGTCCTTCATATGCAGTTTTTGCTTGAAGGTATTGAATTTCACTCCCTATGTTTTGCTTCCACAAACGTTCTTGTCTTTCAAAAGTAGTTTTGGCAAGATCTGCCTGTACTTGCATTTGCGCAACAGATTGGCTCATACCTCCATCATCTACACGTGCTAGTACTTGTCCTTTTCGAACCCTTTGTCCTTCGGTTACGAGAACACTGTTTAAAACACCTCCCATTTCTGGAGTTACGACGATATTTTGATCTGTTTCTACACTCCCTTGCAATTCTACATAATGTTTAAACAAAGTGTCTTTTGCGATAAAAGAAGTAATTAAAGGCATGTTTTTTTCTGGATTTAATGTTGCCAGTGCCTCATCAAGACTTTTAATTTGAGTGTTTATCTCTTGTTGCTTAGTTACCACCTCATCTCTCTTTTTTTGGATGACAGTAACGTCTTTAGAATCAATAATTTCTTCTAAAGTCATCTCTTTTCCTTCTCCGCATGCTGCTAGTAAAACAGCTATGGATAGTAATGTGATTAGTTTTTTCATGAGTAGTTAAAAGGTTTAGATGTTTATAAGTTTAAAAGTGTTTTGTTTGCGAGTTAAAACTTAGATTTTATCTCGTCGCTTGACATTCTTAATTGTGGTGTATTTAACACCGTTTCTACTTCTGCTTTTGCTTTAATAACATCTAGCATTGCATTGATGTATTGTTGCTGGATACTATACAATTGTGTTTGCGCTTGTCTTAGATCGAAACTAGTGGCAAGCCCTTCTTTGAATTTAATTTGATTTTTATGTTCAATACTTTCTGCTAGCGATAGATTCTTTTTAGTGTTTTCAAGACGCTCAATAGTGAATTTATAATTACTTCTGGCTGTTTCAAATTCTAATGATATACGTTGCGATGTTTCTTCAAATTGTAACTGGGCTTGATCTAATGAAATTCTGGCTTGTTGATTTCTAGCACTTCGTAATCCACTTGAAAAAATAGGTACATTTAAACTCACCCCAAATGCAGAAGATTGAAACCAACGCTCATCACTGTTAAAAAAAGTAAAGTCATCTCCAAATGCAGCAGTACCGTAGTTAATGAACCCATTTATAGAGGGCATCCCTTTACTACGCTCTAGTTTTAGTTCTATATCGCGTTGTTCTACTACATTTTCAGCAATTTTGTAGTCTATGTTATTTTCTATTGTTAAGGTAGTATCTAATAGCGTTAATGAAATGTTTTCTTCAGTGAGGTTTTTCAATGTATTAGTTAGTGTCACCTTTTTGTCAACGTTTATTCCGATTGTTAGATTAAATAATTGTTTAGAAATTCCAAGCGTTCTTTTTGCATTGCTTAATTGAGTTTCTACATCTAACAATGTGATTTCTAGTTGTTGCACACTCTCTTCTTCGGTAAGGCCATTTTCAAAAATTTTTCGAACCTCAAATAGGTTTTTTTCCAGATTAGCTTTGTTCCTTTCTGTGATTGCTATTAACTCATCTGCGAGTAGCACATTTCCGTAAGCATTGATAACTTGCTTGCGCACTTCTAGATTTGTTTTTTCATTAATATTTTCGTTAAATGTTAAAAAAGACTTTACCCCATCAATAGCAATAAAATAACTGCCATCAAAAATAAGTTGGTTAAGTGTTGCGGTACCATTTAAATTTTGTTTTGTTCCAAAAATTACTGGAATAAATCCTTCTGGAGCGCTAGGTTGACTGTTTGCTTCAAGGTCAAAAAACTCTTCCACAGTATTGACAACACTCGAAGTATTATCAAAAGCAGCTGCAGGTAATAAGGACACTTGTTGTTTTATATTATTTAAATACGAAACGTTAGCACTTATTTGTGGTAGCCCTCTGGCAGTTGTTTCTTTTTTTAGTTTCAATGCTTTGGCAATTTCTCTACGCGAGTTAATGGTAGCATAACTACTATCGATAGCAAAGGCGATAGCTTCTTCCATAGTAAAAGAATAGGCCTTTTCTTGTGAAAACCCTTGTACACTAATAAGCATACATAGTATGACGAGTAATTTTTTCATTAGTCTTGATTTGATTGTATGAGGTTATTTAGTATGTTTCTTCCTTCTGGGGTTACAATGCCACGCAGATGGTATTCTAAGTACATTTCATATAAGCTTTCGCCCGTGAACATGGTATGAGGAAAAAGGTTTTCTTCTTTAATTCCTGTAATACCATTAAAATAAATACGTGCTACAAATTGTACATCTATATTGTCTCTGTAGAGTTTTAAATCTAGTCCTCTTTGCAGGTTTTTCACGACACATTCTTGCATAAAGCCAAACTGTCGTTGTTTAATATTTCCGTAGATAGCAGGATAGTATTTTTGAAGCTGGTACCAGGGAGATGCCTTTTCTTTTTGCATGTACTCCATCACCCTTTTTTTTATCGCGTATAGCTCTTCAATAGGATTTTGACCCAAGTTGCAAATTTGATCTATGTCGTTGCAGACAATTTCAAATACATGGTCTGTTACCACGGCTACAATGGTTTCTTTGTTGTTAAAATGGGTGTAGATTGTTTTCTTAGAAATGCCCATTTCTTTGGCAATGTCGTCCATAGTCACACTCTTAAAACCGAGTGTCATGAATAGTTCTGTAGCCTTAAATATAATTGCGTCTTTCATAATTCGAGGTGTAAATATACCTTCGGAAACTTTAAAAACAAAAATAGTTTCCTAGGTTTAATAATTTCTTAACATTTATTTGTGTTTGTCGGTTTTGCTGAAATGTTTGTCGATGAACCCATGGATACTGGATTTAAAATTTCAGAAAAGACAATGATAAAAGAATCATAATAGCTGATTAGAATAGCGACCTAATCCTTATTTTTGCTCAAAATTTTTTTGCTATGGATATTTCAAAGTATAGTGAGGCACTTGTACAGCATTTAGAAGAAAATGTGGCTGTAAAAGAACCAAATTCACTGTATGAGCCAATAGAGTACATACTCAACTTAGGAGGAAAAAGGTTGCGACCAGTACTCACTTTAATGACTGCCGATTTTTTTGGTGCTAATTTTAAAGACGCTTTAAATGCATCTTTGGCGGTAGAAATGTTTCATAACTTTTCATTGGTACATGATGATATTATGGACAATGCGCCGCTGCGAAGAGGGCATGAAACAGTCCATGAAAAGTGGGATATCAATACCGGTATTTTATCTGGAGATGCCATGCTAATTTTAGCCTATCAATTGTTTGAATCTTATAAACCTCCTGTTTTTAGACAATTGGCAAAGCTTTTTAGTAAAACAGCGCTGGAGGTATGTGAAGGACAACAATACGACGTAGATTTTGAAACGCGTAGCGATGTGACCCTTCCAGAGTACATTAAAATGATAGAGTACAAAACAGCTGTGCTTATTGGTGCCTCCTTACAAATGGGAGCTATTATTGCAGAAGCTTCAGAAAGCTGTAAAGAGAAGATATACAATTTTGGGAAGTACCTTGGGATTGCCTTTCAATTACAAGATGATTATTTAGATGCTTTTGGAAACCCTGAAACCTTTGGAAAACAGGTTGGTGGTGATATCATGGCAAATAAAAAGACATTTTTATACCTTACTGCACTACAAAAAAGCACGCCTGATCAAGCTGAAATGTTAACTTCATTGTTTAGCACCCTGCCTAAAGACCCTAGTGAAAAAGTAGCTACAGTCAAAGAACTATTCATGGCTACGGGCGCCGCAAAAGCTACCGAAGAAGAAATCGCTGCCTATACGCATAAGGCAATTTCTCAATTAGAGGATATTCAAATTTCAGAAGAAAATAAAGCACAGTTACAAAGCTTTGCAGATGCTTTGATGCGCAGGAATGTGTAGTTACATCTTAAAATAAAATCTGAAAAGCGTACCCCTCCCTAAACTTCGGGACTATTGACAATTTTTTTTGAGTATCCCTTTCCCCAGCCCTAAAGGGTGGGATATTCATAAAACTATAAAAGAAATTCATAATTTTCAGGCACCCTTTAGGGATGGGGTACGCCCTACTATGAGCAATAAAGCTTCTCTTAAACGTGGACGGGCGGGGTAACTCCAGAATAATGTATTAAGTGTGTTTTTTTAACTCTAAATTTTAATCTATCTGCTTAAAAAAACACCCTCACAAAAGGAGCCCAAGCAGTTGCGTAAATATCTTCATCTTCTTGAAACAACACATTGTATCGTACACCTATAGTTGCAGGGCCTGCTCTGTATCCAGCACCTATAAATAAGGCCGTGTTCCAAAAACTTGAAGAGGCACTCCCATTAATAAATTCTTGATTTTGATTTACTCGCAATTGCTCTACCTCTGCAGAAAGTTGCATCACAGGAAAAGGATTTGCTAATACCGCAAGGCTACCACCAAACAGACTCGTGTCAAAATTTCTACCTTTTTGATAACTGTATTGCAGTCCAGGACCTGCGCTAATATATTCGTTAAAATTATAGATCGCACTTGGAGCTATGGATGCGCTAAAGATGCCGTTACCAACCCCTAAGCCAATACCACCACCAATACTTACACTGTCCCAAAAATTAGGAGCATTTTCTTCGTCTTCTTCTTGTGCATTTGCAATAGGAATTGTGCAGACGAGGATAAAAAATATGAAATAGAATTTTAAGCTACTATTTTGCTGTAGTACCATTATGAGAAAATTATGATTATAAGTGTTATAAATATACAAATTCCAAAGATGTAGTTTCGGGATTTGTTGTATTTTTGCCTAGTTTTAAAACTTCGCAGGATTCCAATTATGGATAAATATTCTTTTCTAAATGCAATTCACCCCGAGCAAATTTCGGAACTGTATACTACATACTTACAATACCCAGATAGTGTAGAACCTAGCTGGCGTGCCTTTTTTCAAGGTTTTGACTTTGGTATCGAAAGTGGTTCTGTAGCAGATGGATTGGGAATTACCAGTACAGATGCAGTGCCAGAAAATGTATTAAATGAGTTTAAAGTAATTAAACTTATTGATGGGTATAGAACACGCGGACATTTGTTTACCAAAACAAACCCCGTTCGTGCGCGAAGAAAATATGAGCCTACACTAGCCCTAGAAAATTTCGGTTTACAACAGGCAGACCTACAAACAGAGTTTGAAGCAGGTTCTATTTTAGGATTAGGTAAAACAACCTTGGCACAAATAGTAAATCACTTAGAAGCTATTTACTGCGATTCTATTGGAGTAGAGTACATGTACATTCGTAATCCTGAAGAAATTAAATGGATTCAGAACTGGCTCAATAAAAATGACAACCACGGTACTTTTTCTGCAGAGGATAAAAAACACATACTTAAAAAATTAAATCAAGCACTTTCATTTGAAACGTTCTTACATTCTAAGTATGTAGGTCAAAAGCGTTTTTCTATAGAAGGTGTCGATGCACTTATTCCTGGGCTAGATACCTTAATGGAAAAAGGAGCAGAGAAAGGGGTGGAGCAATTTGTGGTAGGAATGGCACATAGAGGTCGCCTTAATGTATTGACTAATATTTTTGGTAAATCTCCAGAGAAGATATTTAGCGAATTTGACAGTAAAGAATACGATGAAGCAGAGCTTTTTGATGGTGATGTAAAATACCACATGGGTTGGACGAGCTTTAGAGAAACCGATGGCGGCAAAAAAGTACGTATGGACTTGGCGCCAAACCCATCGCATCTAGAAACAGTGAATGCAGTTGTTGGTGGTATTTCTAGAGCAAAAATAGACACAAAATTAGACGGAGATTCTAGCAAGATATTACCTATTTTAATTCATGGTGATGCTGCCGTTGCAGGTCAAGGAGTGGTGTATGAGTTTATACAAATGGCACAACTTGATGGTTATAAAACAGGTGGAACGATTCATGTTGTTGCTAATAACCAAGTTGGTTTTACCACCAATTACCTAGATGCAAGATCTTCTACCTACTGTACAGATATTGGTAAAGTAACCTTATCTCCAGTATTGCACGTAAATGCAGATGATGTAGAAGCGGTATGTCATGCTTTTGCTTTTGCATTAGATTTTAGAATGCAATTTGGACGTGACGTTTTTATAGACGTATTAGGATATAGAAAATATGGGCATAACGAAGGTGATGAACCTCGTTTTACACAGCCAAAATTATACAAAGCCATTTCTAAGCATCAAAATCCTAGAGATATCTATGCCGCTAAACTACTAGAACAAGGCATCATTGAAGCCGGATATGTAAAACAACTAGAGGTAGAATACAAGAACGATCTTGAGAACGATCTTGAAGCTTCAAGGAAAAATGATAAGACTGTTATTACTGAAATATTAGCAGACGACTGGAAAGGATACACATTGGGTACTAAAGAAGATATTCTTGATGCAGTAGATACAACATTTCCGTTAAAGAAATTGGATGTGTTAGCAGATGGGATTTCTAAGTTGCCATCCGATAAAAAATTTATACGCAAGATAGAGCGTATCATAGCAGATAGAAACAAACGTTACAACGAAACCAATGAATTAGACTGGGCGCTGGGTGAGTTACTTGCCTACGCTTCACTCATGGAAGAAGGTTTTGATGTGCGTATCACAGGACAAGATGTAGAACGGGGTACGTTTTCTCACAGACATGCCGTGATAAAAACAGAGCAGGATGCAGAAGAAGTAAACCTTCATAATAACCTTGATGTTCCTGGACATTTACACATCTACAACTCTTTATTGAGTGAATATGCTGTGGTTGGTTTCGATTATGGATATGCCATGGCAGCACCCAAAACATTGACTATTTGGGAAGCACAGTTTGGAGATTTCTCTAACGGCGCACAGATTATGTTAGACCAATACATCTCTGCGGCAGAGAGTAAGTGGAAGACTCAAAATGGATTGGTGATGTTGTTACCACATGGATATGAAGCACAGGGGTCTGAGCATTCAAGTGCGCGTATGGAGCGTTATTTACAATTGTGCTCTCGTGATAATATGATCATGGCAGATGTTACAACACCAGCTAACTTCTTTCACTTGTTACGTAGACAGATGAAATGGAATTTCAGAAAACCTTTGGTGGTTTTCACTCCAAAGAGTTTGTTGCGTCACCCATTGGTGGTTTCTAGTAAAGAAGAATTAGCTAAAGGTAGCTTTCAAGAAGTGATAGATGATGCACAGGTTGCTAAGAAAAAAGTGACTTCTGTTGTATTTTGTACTGGAAAGTTCTACTACGATTTGTTAGCACGTAGAGAAGAAAATGGAAGAGATGATGTCGCTTTGGTGCGTATCGAACAATTGTTCCCATTACCAACGGCACAACTAGATAAGGTTATTGCACAATATCCAAATGCAACAGATTATGTTTGGGCACAAGAAGAGCCAAGAAATATGGGGGCTTGGGGATTCATGTTAATGAATTTTGAAGCAGTGAAATTACGTGTGGCATCTAGACGCGTGTATAGCTCGCCAGCCGCAGGAAGTAGCACGCGCTCAAAAGCAAGACACCAAGAAGTAATTGATAGTGTTTTTGAAACACCAAAAAAATAATGTTTTCTTCGGAAATGTTCGTATCACGATTGTTTCTGAAATTTGAATAAAAAGCAATAGAATTAAGTATTAAAATTTCGGCACACACCGAAACCTTAAGAATCATACTATGTTAGAAATGAAAGTCCCTTCTCCGGGAGAATCTATTACCGAAGTAGAAATAGCAGAATGGCTAGTTCAAGATGGTGATTATGTTGAAAAAGATCAAGCAATTGCCGAAGTTGATAGCGACAAAGCTACGCTAGAACTTCCAGCAGAAGCAAGTGGAATTATCACCTTGAAAGCAGAAGAAGGTGATGCTGTTGCAGTAGGTGCTGTAGTGTGTTTGATAGATACAGATGCTGCAAAACCAGAAGGAACAGAAACTGCTGCCGAAGCACCTGTGGCAAAGAAAGAAGCACCAAAAGCAGCACCTGCTGCTGCACCAGCACCAACAAAATCGTATGCAACAGGAACTCCGTCTCCAGCTGCTAAAAAGATTTTGGATGAAAAAGGAGTTGCTGCAAGCGCTGTAACTGGTTCTGGAAGAGATGGACGTATCACAAAACATGATGCAGAGAATGCAGTACCTTCTATGGGATCTGCTGGAAGTGGAGCTCGTGGTGAAAGTAGAACAAAACTATCAATGCTTCGTAGAAAAGTTGCAGAGCGTTTGGTAGAAGCTAAAAATACAACAGCCATGCTAACTACCTTTAACGAGGTAGATATGGGACCTATCTTTGCGCTCCGTAAAGAATACAAAGAAACCTTTAAAGCAAAGCACGGCGTAAGTTTAGGATTTATGTCTTTCTTTACCTTAGCTGTAGTTAGAGCCCTAGAAATGTACCCAGCTGTTAATAGTATGATTGATGGTAAGGAAATGTTGACGTATGATTATAAAGATATTTCTATTGCAGTATCAGGACCCAAAGGATTAATGGTACCTGTTATTAGAAATGCAGAGAACTTAAGCTTTAGAGGCGTAGAATCTGAAGTAAAAAGATTGGCAATTCGTGCACGTGATGGACAAATAACTGTAGATGAAATGACAGGAGGAACCTTCACAATTTCTAATGGAGGTGTCTTTGGAAGTATGTTATCTACTCCTATCATTAACCCACCTCAATCGGGTATTTTAGGAATGCATAACATTGTAGAGCGCCCTGTTGTGAAAGATGGTGCCATTGTAATTGCTCCAATTATGTTTGTAGCCTTGAGTTACGACCACCGTATTATTGACGGAAAAGAGTCTGTAGGATTCTTAGTGGCTGTAAAAGAAGCCCTAGAAAATCCAACAGAGCTGTTAATGCACGGAGATATCAAAAAAGCATTAGAGCTATAATATTAGTATTAATACATTTTAAAAGGCGCATACCAAGTATGCGCCTTTTTTATTCATTCTGTTTTTTGAAAATGTTCTTTGGCCCATATCAACAAACTATTGGTTTTGGGTTCTAAATTTAGTTTGTGTATAATATTGCTTCGATGCTTTTCTACGGTTCTATAAGAGATAAAAAGAAGTGATGCAATCTCTTTGTTGGTATTATCGTTGGCAATGAGTTTGAGTATTTTTTGCTCAGAAGGTGTAAGCAAGCTCAAAGAGCTTTCTTTTAATTTTTCAACTCCAAGTAAGGACTTCATGTTTTTACTAAAATAGGTGCCTCCATTACTTACTTTTTCAATACAGTTTTCAATCTCTTCAAGCGCAAACTCTTTTAGTATGTATCCATAAATATTTAAATCTTTTGCCTTTTGATAGAGTTCTTTTTCTTTGTGAAGTGTAATGAGTACAATTTTAGTTTTGCTTTTTTTCTCTTTAAATTTTGCGGCAATTTCTAGGCCTGACATATGAGGCATTTGAATATCTAAGATAGCTATATCGGGTTCCTGATCTAAAATTAAATCGTATGCAATTTTTCCATCACTAGTACTGCCTGTAATGTTGTATCCTTTTTCTACCAAAAAATCATGAAGCCCTTTTAGCAAAAGTGGATGGTCGTCTGCAATTATGATGGGTTTTTTTTTCATGAAATAGGAAATTGAAATTCTAATAAGGTCCCGTTATCTTTTTTAGATTGTACTTTCATCTGTCCTTTTAAAAATCTGGTACGTTCTAATAACGTTTTTAGTCCGAGGGTACTTGCGCTACTGTATTTTTCAGAAAAATCAAAACCAATACCATTGTCTCGAATTGCAATAATTACTGTATTTACTTTTTTTGAAACCGTTACTTTCGTGGCTTTAGCATTCGCATGTTTCACAATATTGCTAAGTCCTTCCTGTACAATTCTATAAATATTTACTTCTTTTTCTTTACTAAAAATGTTGTCGATATTTTCAATTTCCGAAGAAATAAAAACACAAGAGTTTTCATCAATTTCGTTAATGGTATGCTCTATGGCTTTTGTGATTCCAAGTTCTTGT
Source organism: Patiriisocius sp. 208BN25-11 (assembly GCF_058147145.1). Classification (NCBI taxonomy): domain Bacteria; kingdom Pseudomonadati; phylum Bacteroidota; class Flavobacteriia; order Flavobacteriales; family Flavobacteriaceae; genus Patiriisocius; species Patiriisocius sp. 208BN25-11. The sequence goes on along the minus strand of NZ_JBYVJY010000004.1, from coordinate 65,245 downwards.
AATTGGAAAGGGTGTAAGTCTCTTGTGATATTTCTAACCTCTTCAATGGTATTGTCAATCATCTTTTTAGCTTCATTGTCTCCCGAAGCAATTAATTTGTTTTTTATAACGAGTAATTTTTGTCCAAGACCGTCATGTAAGTCTTTAGAAATACGTTTTCTTTCACCTTCTTGGTAGACCAACAGGTCTTGACTAAAACGCTCTTGTAATGTTTTTTTATTAGATTGGTTTTTTTGGTTTCTTAGCAGTAACACAAGACCAAAGAATAAGATTCCTGAAAAACTGATTATGATGGCCTGCTTTTTAAAAGACTTGTTTTCATTTTCAAGTAGCTCAATGTTTTTGTTTTGCTCTGTTATTTCTCTTTCTTTTTTTTCTGTTTCATACAGAGTTTCATAGTATGCGAGTGTAAAAGCATTACTTTCACTTGTAGTTTCATCCTTACTTTTCGTATATTTTTTATGATAATAAAGGGAGTTTTTATAGTCTCCAAGTTTCTCATAAATTTCAGTAAGAAGTCCGAATGAAATGGTTTCACCTTCTTTATTTTTTAGCTTATTTGATTTTGTTTTGGCATTTAGGGCGTGAAATAAAGCTTGGTTAGTGTTGTTTTTCTCAAGATAATATATTGCCATTGTCTCTTCGTATAATAATTCGTTGATGAGATTATGATCTATATGTTGGTTTTTTATGCTTTGTAGTTTCTCAAAATATTCTTTTGCAGCATCACCTTCATTGTTTTTTGAATAGTATACAAGAAGTTCTGTAAGAATACCCAAGTGAAGGGTTGAGAATTCTGGGGCGTCTTTTATTTCTTCTTCAGCTTTTTTTAATGAATTATATTGTTTTTGGTATTCCCCGATTTTTTCATAATCTAATGATTGGTTGTAATAAAGTGTTGTGAGGTTTAAGTAGTGGTTAGATTCTTTTATTTCCCCAAGATATTTCTTTCTCTCTTCTATAGCTTTCTTGTAGAAGCCGCTGTTGCTATATATGTTTATGTTTCCTTGCTTTGAATACAGCATATATTCTTTATTGTCTATAGATTCAAACAACTGGTACGCATTTTCAAAATTTTTAATTGCAGCGATGTAATCAGCCAAGTCTGTATTGGCAAAACCTTTAAAAAGGTAACTTACACCTCTTTTTTCTATCTCTTTTTTTGGATAGAATTCTAAAGATTTTGAAAAATCTGAGATGGCTTTGTTATAATCTATGGTGTAGTTTGATCGTCCTCGGGCGTAGTATAAGTCTCCTATGAGTACACTATCTTTTATTTTTTGTTTAAATAATAAAACGGTGTCTAAAATTGCATTCGCTGCTAATGGTTTCTTTTTGTCGGAACTCATTGCGGGTTGCAATGTAATGGCTTTTTTAGCGGCAAGATAAATACTGTCCATTGCAATAGTGGTTGCAACATATTCTTTTGAATACTTTATAAAAGAAGTGACATCACTTTCGGTTGGTTTCGAAAGAATAGCATCTAATAATACAAGTCTTTTTGTAGTATCGTTTGTCTTTTCTAACTGCGCTTTATAGTTGTCAATATTTTGACTTATTGCTATAGAGGAACAGAGCAAAAACAATATAAAAGTATATTGTTGTTTCAAATTATAAAGTATGAATTACTAAAAAGGTGGGGATACTGTAAATATATTAAAATTTAGTTTTTGTTTATTTTTTTAGAATACTTATTTAACAAACATGCAGTTGCGTCCATAGTCTATTACTGCTCGATTTTTTTTTAAGTAATCTGCTCCTAGGATTCCATGCACTGTAGTTGCATCTACTTGTGCTAATGCAGTATTTACATGCGATAAGTCGAATAGTACAAAAGACATGTTTTTGGTGCTGTGTTTTTGGATCGCTAATGTATTGCTTAGTGAAAGTGCTGTTTTCATGTTTGAAGAACCAGCCCCTGCAGCCATGACATCACTTTCTTCTTGCTCTAAATGAAATAAAGCAACATATTCAAGTCCTATACAACTGGAAGAAGCGCCAGTGTCAACTATAAATATTCCTTTTTGACCATTTAATGTTACATGGCATGCATAGTGTCCTGTTGCCATTTTTTGCAAAGGGATTCTATGAAATCCTTTTGCCTCGAGTAAATTTCTTAATTGCACGCTTCTTTTTTTACAAATATAGAAAACAAAATAGCTAGCTTTGCAATCATGTTAATAGACACACACACGCACTTGTATAGTGAGGCATTTGATGAAGATAGAGATGCCATGATAGCTCGTGCTATGGAAGTAGGAGTTTCTCAGTTTTTTATCCCAGCAATTGATGCTAGTTATGCCGAGGCGATGTATCGTTTAGAGGCGGCTTATCCAGAAAATATGCATCTAATGATGGGGCTGCATCCTACCTCTGTAAAAGAAAATTATAAAGAGGAATTAGCATTTGTTACGAAGCAGCTGGAAGCACGTTCTTTTGTTGCTATTGGTGAAATTGGTGTGGATCTATATTGGGATACCAGTACACTAGCGATACAGCAAGAAGCATTTGCCTATCAAATTCAACTAGCAAAAAAGTACAAACTACCTATAGTAATACATTGTAGAGAAGCCTTTGATGAAGTTTTTGAAGTGCTTGAGCAAGAGAAAGGAGATGATTTGTATGGAATTTTTCATTGTTTTACAGGAACTTTAGAACAAGCTCATAAGGCACTAAGCTATAATATGAAGCTAGGTATTGGAGGTGTAGTGACTTTTAAAAACGGGAAGATTGATCAATTTCTACATCAAATTGACTTAAAACATATTGTGCTAGAAACCGATGCGCCTTATCTTTCGCCAGTTCCGTATCGAGGAAAAAGAAATGAAAGCAGTTACCTATCTTTGATTGCAAAGAAAGTAAGTGAGGTGTATAACATTTCCGAAGAAGAAATAGCAAGCATTACAACCGCCAACGCAAAAGCAATTTTTAAGAGATAAAACCGATTCTATATTATGACCATGAATGCTAGCACTATTTTATTAATCTATACTGGTGGAACCATTGGTATGATTAAAGACTTTGAAACAGGGTCGCTTAAAAACTTCAACTTTGACGATTTGTTGCAGCATATTCCAGAACTTAAGTTGTTAGATTGTGAAATAGATACCTACAGTTTTGAGGCTCCCATTGATAGTTCTAATATGTGCCCTACCTACTGGGAACAGCTAGTCACTATTATAGAGAAAAACTACGATTTGTTTGATGGCTTTGTAGTCTTGCACGGTAGTGATACCATGTCTTATACAGCTTCGGCAGTAAGTTTTATGCTAGAAAATTTAAGCAAGCCCATAATTTTCACTGGATCTCAATTGCCCATTGGAGATTTGCGTACAGATGCCAAAGAAAACTTAATTACATCCATACAATTAGCCGCTTTAAAACAAGATGATGTTTCAGTTATTAAAGAAGTAGGCTTGTATTTTGAATACAAATTGTACCGTGCAAATCGCACCACAAAAATCAATGCCGAGCATTTTGAAGCCTTTGCGTCTTTAAATTATCCTGCATTAGCAGAAAGTGGGGTACACCTTTCTATTAATTATAGTGCATTATTAAAACCATCTTCGGAAATATTAAAAGTCCACAAGAAGTTAGAGTCTAATATACTATTGGTAAAGATGTTTCCAGGGATTACCAAAGAAACGATCGAACATTTGTTTGCGTTGGATACCATTAAAGGATTGATTTTAGAAACCTATGGAAGTGGAAATTTAACCACAGAGGCTTGGTTTATTAATGCATTAGAAGAAGTGATATCGAAAGGTATTCCAGTTGTAAACGTCACGCAATGTTCTGGAGGTAGTGTCGCCATGGGACATTATGAAACGAGTGTTGCACTAAAGAACATGGGTGTTATTAGTGGAAAAGACATCACCACAGAAGCCGCTTTGGCTAAATTAATGTATTTATTAATACGTCAAGATACACGCCAAGACTTTAAAAGTATTTTTGAAACTCCATTACGAGGTGAAATGAGTTAATATTTCAGCAAGAATAACTATTGCTAAATTATTAAAAATCGTTTATTTGCACCTAGATTATTTAGAGAGGTGGCCGAGTGGCTTAAGGCGCACGCTTGGAAAGCGTGTATCCCGATTGCATCGGGATCGAGGGTTCGAATCCCTTCCTCTCTGCAAAAGGAGATCCTGCAACGGAGTTGCAGGTTTTTTCTTTACTAAAAATACCAAACCGCAGGTTTGAAGTGTTTTTAGTAAAGAAAAAACCTCAAACGGCGCCAGCCGATTGAAGGATCTCTATGCTTGCTCCAGATTCTATCTTTGGGATCAACGAAGTTAATCCTGATTCAAAATAATACCAAACCGCAGGTTTGAAGTATTTTTAGTAAAGAAAGAATCTCAAACGGCGCCAGCCGATTGAAGGATGTCTATGCTTGCTCCAGATTCTATCTTTGGGATCAACGAAGTTAATCCAGAAGTAGTCTAACTAAATCGGTTATATTTTAAAAAAAAGAATCCCAAAAGGCGCTAGCCTTTTTTTCCAGCGCGGCAGTCTCGCAGCTTACTTAATTAGATTGTCTGTTCGATCGATCCCAAAGCTTCGGGAGAGAACTACAACAAACGTATACTTAAAATAGGTTTCGTCCCGAAGCTTCGGGAGTGCTCAACCAGACAAAAGGCGTTTTTTTAGTTTTAGCTATCCTCTAAAGTCCATTCGCTCGTATGCTTGCTCCAGATTTCATCTTTAGATCAATAAAGATATTCCAGAGAAATCATATAAAATAACTTCGCGAAGTAAATCCCCATAAACCTTTCCTTAAAATAAGGTGATTCATGCAAATTTGGCATTAGTGCGGTATAAATATTGTTGTACTTTGCAAAGACAAGCCTCCTTATTATTTTAGTAAATGGTTCGTTATGAGTAGGTCTAGCCTACCTAACCGTAACAAATACTAATAAAATAAGACAGCAACCCGAATATTCTTGTTGTTTACACAATTATTTTTATATCTTTAAAACCTAAAATTTAAACTAAAAACTAAAATCAAACTTTAAGTCTATAGCAATGAAAAAATTATTTTCTATTATGGCAATTGCCGCATTAGTATTCGCGGGAACATTAACTGCAAATGCAGCAGCGCCAACAAATTCAACCTCATTAGTAGAAGCAGCTACGGTAACCTTTGTACAAGATGATGCAGCAGGAGACGAAGTAGACAACAGAACATGGCACCAAAAGCTAAAAGAGCGTTTCATACAAGGGGGTCCTGGATTTATGGGAATTGTACTAGTATGTCTTATATTAGGTCTTGCTATGGCAATTGAGAGAATTATCTTTTTAAATCTTTCTACTACTAACACGCAAAAATTAGCAAATAGTGTAGAAGATGCACTAAATAGTGGTGGTATTGAAGCTGCAAAAGAAGTTTGTAGAAATACTAAAGGTCCTGTAGCATCTATCTACTATCAAGGATTAGATAGAGCAGACGAGAGCATCGAAGCTGCTGAGAAAGCCGTTGTTGCTTACGGTGGTGTTCAAATGGGACAATTAGAGAAAAATGTTTCTTGGGTATCCTTATTTATCGCTTTGGCTCCAATGCTTGGTTTCATGGGTACGGTAATTGGTATGATTACAGCCTTCGATAAAATTGAAGCAGCAGGAGATATGAATCCATCATTAGTTGCTGGGGGTATTAAAGTAGCCTTATTAACAACAGTATTTGGATTAGTAGTAGCAATTATCCTTCAAATCTTTTACAATTACATCATTGCAAAAATTGACAGTATTGTAAACAGTATGGAAGACGCATCAATTACTTTAATTGATATGTTGATTGACTACAAAAACAAAAAATAACCTTTAAAAGAACCAAACAATGGGTTTACATAAAATTTTTAAAATAGTAGCTTTAGTTCTTGGTTTAGCTGGTGTCGTTCTTTGGGGAATGTTAGTAGCAAAAGGAGATGAAGCTGTGGTGGCTAGTGGAGGAGAAGGGTTAGATCCTTTTCTATATGTAGCATATATCACATTTGGAATATTACTAGTACTAGTTGTATTGTTCGTTCTTAAAGGACTTGCAAGCGGTGACATCAAGAAAACATTGATGTCTGTAGGAGCTTTTATCCTCATTTTTGTTATTTCATACGTAATGGCAGAAGGAGTAGAATCTCTTACAAAAGATGGAGAAGTTGTAACGGCTCAGACATCAAAATTGATAGGAACTGGATTATATGCTTTTTACATTATGGCAATCCTTGCAATTATTGCAATGGTATTTAGTGGTGTAAAAAAATTAACGACACGATAATATGGGAAGAAGAGCAACACCAGAGGTGAATGCTGGGTCTATGGCCGATATTGCATTTCTGTTACTTATCTTTTTCTTGGTAACAACTACCATTGAAAAGGATAAAGGAATTGCACGTCAGTTGCCACCTAAGCAGGATGAGCAACCTCCAGTAGATATTAAAGAAAAGAACATTTTTGTTGTCACTGTAAACAAAGAAGATCAAATCCTTGCCGACAATGATTTAATGAAAATTGAAGATATACGTGAAGCTGCTATTGCTTTTTTAGACAATGGTGGTGATGGATCTTGTACCTACTGTAAAGGAAAAAAAGATCTTGCATCTTCTGATAATCCAGACAAAGCTATTATCACTGTAAAAAGTGATCGTGAGACGTCTTATAAAACCTATATTCAAATCCAAAATGAATTGGTTGGAGCTTACAATTTCTTAAGAGATCGAGAGTCGCAACGTTTGTTTGGCTTTAAATTCACGGAAGTTAAGAATGCAATTGATACGGGAGATTATAAAGGAAATGAAGAAAAGGCTCAGGAAAAGCTAAAGCAAATCCAAGCCTTGTTTCCAATGAAACTCTCTGAAGCTGAAGCAAAAAAATCTCAATAACATAAAATAATACTATGTCTAAGTTTAAAAAGAAAAAAGGCGGTGAATTGCCAGCAGTGAATACAGCATCTTTACCAGATATTGTATTTATGTTATTATTCTTCTTTATGGTAGTAACTGTATTGAGAAAAGATAACTTGTTGGTACAACAAAAACTTCCTAAGGCAGATCAAGTTGAGAAACTAAAGAAGGATCGTTCTGTGTTTATTTATGCTGGAAAGCCAAGTGCACGTTACCAAGATAAGTTTGGTACTGAAGGTAAAATACAGATTGGAGATAAGTATACCGATATCAACTCACTAGAGTTTGCGTTGTCAGAAGAAAGAGCAAAACTAATTCCAGAACTTCAAGGTAAAGTGGTTGTGGGTCTAAAAGTTGATGAAGATACTAATGTGGGTTTACTTCAAGATGTCAAAGAAAAATTAAGAGATCTTAATATGGTAAAAATCATTTACATTACAGCACCAGGTAACGACGTGCCACAGTAATTTTTTTTATTACAATATAGTAAGCGCCTTTTCTGTTTTAGAATAGGCGCTTTTTTATTTTACAACCTTCTAAAATAGAATTATATTTAACCTATGCTTCAAAAGTATTTCTTTATCGTTTGTTTTTTGTTTGTGAGTAGTCTGTTTGCTCAACAAGAACGTAGTCTAGATTCTATAGATACCAAATACAGAGAAGATCAATTTTATGTAGGTATTACCTATAATTTGCTGTTAAATAAACCAGAGACGGTGCAGTCTCGAGGGCTTACTGGGTCGGTGCATTTTGGATACCTTAGAGATATACCAATCAATAAACGTAGAAATATCGCTATCGCTATTGGAGCTGGCGTTTCTTTTGATGAATACGGAAATACCTTATTTATTGGTGAAACTCCCCAAGAAGAGACCATTTTCACTTCATTAGATGAACGTGAAGTGACCTACGATAGAAATCGTTTTAGTACGGCTAGTGTAGAAGTGCCATTAGAGTTTCGTTGGAGATCTTCTACGGCAGAAACCTATAAGTTTTGGCGTGTCTATGGAGGTGTCCGTTTTGGATATGCGTATTGGCATAAATCTTCCTTTAAACAAGATAACAATGATGTGGTTCAAACAGACATACCAGAGTTTAATAAAATACGATTGGGAGCCACACTTTCTTTTGGATACAACACCGTGAATTTTTATGCCTATTATGGCATTAATCCTTTCTTTGATAATGCACGTACTACCAATGGCACAGAAATAGACATGACTACCTTAAAGTTGGGCCTTCTTTTTTACATGCTGTAAGAACTCCAGTACTAGGTCTAAATCCAAAAGCCAAATAATAAGAATTGCGGGACTGCTCCAATAAAAAAGCCAAAGGCTAATTCTGGATAGGTGTGCGATTTTGTGTGCAATCTAGAAGTAGCTACCAATCCATTTATGATAAAGAACAGTGAAATACCAATAAGTGTATTCACTTTAAAATGAATGCTAAGTCCAATTAAAAAAATGGTTACCCCTGCCACAGCCATCTGATGAAGACTCACTTTAAATTTAAACAACACCAAGAAAAGCGCGGTTAAGGTTGTGAATAAAACTCCTACAAAAAAGTAATATAACTCAATATCATCATAGGGTTTAAAGACCATTTTAAGAATCAACAACACCAATAGACATTGAATCATCAAGGGGTATTTCCTTTCTGAAACGTTCTCTAAATGAATACTGCTTACCGCACCAATATTTTTTAAAAGGAAGAAAGAAATAATAGGTATAAAGGTCGTTAGAATAAGAATAGCATAAACTTTAGCACGCATAAATTCTGGCTCCACAAATCGAGGAGATACGATGTAATAGCATAAAACGCCTAAAAGTGGCATCAATAAAGGATGGAAAATATAAGCCGCAATACGTAAGAATGCATTCATTATATTTCTTTTCTAAGACGTGCTACGGGAAGGTCTAGTTGCTCTCTATATTTTGCAACGGTACGTCTAGCAATAGGATATCCTTTTTCTTTTAAGATTTTTGCTAGTTTGTCATCGGTTAAAGGTTTTCTCTTGTCTTCTTCGCCAATCGTGATTTCAAGGATCTTTTTAATCTCCTTTGTAGAGACATCTTCTCCTTGGTCGTTTTTCATCGATTCACTAAAGAAATCTTTGATGAGCTTTGTGCCATAAGGTGTGTCGACATATTTACTGTTAGCAACTCGAGAAACAGTAGAAATATCCATATTAATGGTGTCGGCGATGTCTTTTAAGATCATTGGTTTTAGCTTACGCTCATCTCCAGTTAAAAAGAACTCCTCTTGTTTGTGCATGATAGCATTCATGGTCACAAACAACGTTTGTTGGCGTTGCTTTATAGCATCAATAAACCATTTGGCCGCGTCTAGCTTTTGTTTGATAAACATTACAGCATCTTTTTGCGACTTAGATTTATCTTTCGACTCTTTATAGCCTTTTAGCATATTGGTGTACTCACGAGATACATGCAGCTCTGGAGCATTTCTACCATTAAGGGTCAATTCTAATTTTCCATCTACAATTTTTATGGCAAAATCTGGTACTACATGCTCAACCATTCTTGTATTACTAGAAATGGTTCCTCCTGGTTTGGGATTTAAACTTTCAATTTCATGAATAGCCTCTCGTAGTTGATCTTCGGAAATACTAAATTTCTGAAGCAATTTTTTATAATGTTTCTTTGAGAAATGGTCAAAAGATTCTTCGAGAATTGATGAAGCTAATGTGACGGAAGCGGTAGGTTCTTTACGTCCCAATTGAAGCAATAAGCATTCTTGTAAATCTCTAGCACCTACACCCGCGGGATCTAGTTCTTGTACTTTTTCTAGTACATGTTCAACTTCTTCTTCGGTAGTGTATACATTTTGTGTAAAGGCTAAATCATCTACAATATCTGCTATTTCTCTTCGTATGTATCCGCTTTCATCAACGCTTCCTACTAAGAATTTTGCAATTTCTTTTTCATTCTCTTTGAGCCTGTAGGTATTTAATTGCTGCATTAAATGCTGCGTAAATGATTGTCCGGCGGCATAAGGCATGTTCGTCTCTTCATCATCTGCACTATAATTATTAGCAGATAATTTATAACTAGGCGTCTCGTCGTCGCTTAGGTAGTCATCTACGTTTATTTCTGTCTCAATAACATCGGTACCTTCGTCATAAGTATCCTCATAATCATCATTAATATCTTCGTCAAATTTTTCGGGCTCTTCTTTTCCGCCTTCAAGTGCAGGATTCTCGTTCATTTCTTGAGAAATGCGCTGCTCAAAAGCCTGCGTGGGCAGCTGTATTAGCTTCATCAACTGTATTTGTTGAGGAGATAATTTTTGAGATAATTTGAAATTAAGATATTGTTTTAACATTGAAAATGATATATACTATAAAGTTAAAAAAAACCAGCTATATACAACGGTACAGAGCTGGTTTTAATATACTAGTTTTAAAAAATAAAGCAAGTTGATTACATTTCTAACAGTTACATTAGGTTTCGTCCCGTAGCTTCGGGAGTGCTCAACTAGACAAAAGACTATTTTTTAGCTATTAAAATTTCAGAATTTAAAAAGCAGCGTTACCTGGAGTTCTTGGATAAGGGATTACATCTCTAATATTCCCCATACCAGTAACAAACAATACAAGACGCTCAAAACCTAGTCCGAAACCACTGTGGGTACAAGTACCAAACTTACGTAAATCTAGATACCAATACAGTTCCTCTTCACTAATATCCATGGCTTGCATTTTTTGCCTTAAGACATCATAACGTTCTTCACGTTGTGATCCACCAACAATCTCTCCAATGCCTGGAAACAATACATCCATGGCTCGTACTGTTTTTTCATCTTCATTTAAACGCATGTAAAATGCCTTGATGGTTGCTGGATAATCAAACAAGATCACGGGACATTTAAAGTGCTTTTCTACCAAGAAACGTTCGTGCTCACTTTGTAAATCTGCACCCCATTCTTCGATAATGTATTTAAATTTCTTCTTTTTGTTAGGCTTACAGCTTTTTAAAATATCAATAGCTTCGGTGTAGCTAACGCGTTTGAAGTTATTGTCAATTACAAAATGCAATTTCTCACGCAGGGTCATTTCTTGACGTTCTGCAGCTGGCTTACTTTTGTCTTCCTGAATAAGTCTGTTTTCAAGGAACTCTAAGTCATCCTGACAATGATCAAGTGCGTATGTAATAACGTACTTTATAAAGTCTTCGGCAAGGTCCATGTTGTCTGCCAAATCGTTAAAGGCTACCTCAGGTTCTATCATCCAGAACTCTGCTAGGTGACGTGTGGTGTTACTGTTTTCAGCTCTAAACGTAGGGCCAAAGGTGTATACCTTACCTAATCCCATAGCATAGGTTTCGGCTTCTAATTGACCACTCACGGTTAGATTGGTTTCTTTTTCGAAAAAATCTTCTTTGTAGTTTACATTTCCGTGGTCATCCAAAGGCGGATTTTTAAGATCTAAAGTACTTACTTTAAACATTTCTCCAGCACCTTCGGCGTCAGATCCAGTAATGATAGGCGTGTGCATGTAGTTAAATCCATTTTTCTGAAAATATTCATGCACCGCAAAAGATAATTTTGAACGCAAACGCATCACAGCACCAAAAGTATTGGTACGCACACGTAAATGTGCCTGCTCGCGTAATTTTTCTAAACTGTGACGCTTTGGAGAAAGTATGGTGAGTTTTACTTCTTCAGGATCTGCGGTTCCTAATACAGCTACTTTGCTCACTTGTACTTCTACCGTTTGTCCTTTTCCTTGACTTTCTACCAATTGTCCAGTAACTTCAATAGCAGCACCTACTGTGATATTTTTTAATGTTTCTTCTTCAAAATTCTCAAAATCGACAACACATTGTATGTTCTTTATCGTAGACCCATCGTTTAATGCAATAAATCGATTGCTTCTAAAAGAGCGTACCCAACCTTTTAAGGTAAGTTCATGTAATGAGGGTTCTTGTTGTAAAACGTGTGCTATTTCTGTGTGTTTCATAGTCAAAAATTCAGGCGATAAAGATAGGTTTTAATTCAGAAATCTAAAATGGAAAATGTCGTATTTTAAAGCGTATTGTTCTCTGTATTTTCTTCAGAAATTTCCTCTTCATCCTCCATGTTTTCAGGTAAGATGGGTAGTGAAGGTTTTCTAAGGGTTTCTTTATTGGCAATGCTCTTCTCGAGCGATAGCAATAAAGAAGGAAGCAGTAATAGATTTGCAAGCATGGCAAAAACAAGTGTTACCGAAACTAGAGCACCGAGTGCTACGGTTCCTCCAAAACTAGAAATAGTGAAAACAGAGAAACCAAAAAACAGGACAATGGAGGTATAAAACATACTCACTCCAGTTTCACGAAGGGCTGCATACACCGATTTTTTAATTTTCCAATTATTGGCAATAAGTTCCTGACGGTATTTTGCCAAGAAATGAATAGTGTCGTCTACCGAAATACCAAAGGCAATGCTAAATACCAAAATGGTAGAAGGTTTAATAGGTACACCTAAAAAGCCCATCAAACCAGCAGTAATAATAAGCGGGAGTAAGTTTGGAAGTAGTGAAACTAAGATCATTCTAAAACTTCGAAACATCCAAGCCATAAACAAGGCAATGAGTAAAATGGCTAGCGATAAACTAATAATAAGATTGTTTACTAAGTATTTGGTTCCTTTTTGAAATACGAGTGCTTTTCCGGTAAAGCTTACATTGTAACGTTCTTTAGGAAATATTTTGGCGGCCTTGGCTTTTAGGTCTTCTTCAATCCTATCAAAGCGTTCGGTGCCCGTATCTTTCATAAAAGTTGTGATACGCGCAAATTGCCCAGTAGTATCCACATAGCTTTTTAGCAAATTGGTGCTGCCTGCACTACTTTTTGCATAGCTTAAAATAAAACTTCGTTCTTGGCTGTTGGGTAATTGATAGTATTCTGGGTTGCCATTATAATAGGCTTGCTTGCTATATTTAACCAGTTCTACAACCGACAAAGAATTCGAAAACTCTGGAAATTCTTCGATGTATTCTTGGAGCTCGTTCATGCGTTTGAGCGTAGCCAATTTCATGACTCCTTTCTTACGCTTCGTGTCTACTAGAATTTCCAAGGGCATAATACCTTCAAACTCTTTTTCGAAAAAACGGATGTCTTTAAAAAAGGCAGTTTTCTTAGGCATGTCTTCTATCATGCTTCCCGATATTTTGATATTATAAATACCAATAATGCTTAAGCATAATACCGAAATAGAAACAATATAAATAGCAATCCTGCGCTTACGCACCATGTTCTCCATCCAATCTACAAAGCGGTTGACCCATTCTCTATTGAGATGTTTTAAATGCTTGTCTTTTGGAACAGCCATATAGCTGTAGATAATAGGAATGATAAACAAACTCAACAAAAAGATGGCAATAATGTTTATGGAAGCCACAATACCAAACTCTTTGAGTAATTGGCTGTTGGTTAAAATAAAAGTTGCAAAACCAGAAGCAGTAGTTACGTTGGTCATCAAGGTGGCATTTCCTACCTTGGCAATAACACGCTGTAAGGATTTAGCCTGATTTCCATGTTGCTTAATTTCTTGTTGGTATTTATTGATTAAGAAAATACAATTGGGAATACCAATTACAATAATAAGTGGTGGTATTAATGCCGTTAACACCGTAATTTCATAGTGAAGCAAACCTAAGACTCCAAAAGACCACATCACCCCAATAATAACCGTTACCATGGAGATAAACGTGGCTCTAAACGATCTAAAAAATAAGAAAAAGATGAGCGAAGTAATTCCTAAGGCAGCAGCGATGAAGATTTCAATTTCATCGACAATGTTTTGAGAGTTCAGTGTCCTAATATAAGGCATTCCTGAGGTATGTACCTTGATGCCTGTTTGATCTTCAAAGGCTTTAATTTTTGGAATGACTTGGTCTTCGATAAACGCTTTACGAACAGGTGTGTTTACAATGTCTTTTTTAAGATATATTGCAGTGCGCACCGATTTTTTGTCTAGACTATACACCAGACCATTATAAAAAGGAAGTTTGGTAAAGAGTTCGTATTGTAATCTTGATAAAGACTCTTTTGTGAAAACAGAATCTTGTATCAGTGGCACCATTTCAAAACGCTCACTGTTTTTTTGTTTTACCAATTTTTGAATGTCTCCAATAGCAAGCGATACTTCTACTTCTGAGGCTTTTTGAAATTCTCTAGATAGATCATTCCAGGCTTTAAAATTTTCTGGAGTAAATAAAGTGCTGTCTTTTACGCCATACACAATGAGGTTTCCTTCCTCACCAAACTGGTCTAAAAAGGCTTTATACTCTTGGTTAATTTCATGGTCATCTGGAAGTAGGTTCGCTTCGGTATAGGTAAAGCGCATGTGTTTCCATTGCATGGCCATAAACACAGTGATTAGTACAATAGCGGCTAGAATGAATGCTCGGTTACGTAAGATAAAACGTGCCGTTGCGCCCCAAAAACCGATGCTAAAAAGTTTATTCAATACCTAGAATTACCTGTGTTTACACAAAAATACCTATTTCTTAGCGGTTATAAAGGATGTGATACCTTTTAACTTAAAATTATATCTAAAGAAATATAATAGTAGCACTTTAGGGAATAAAAAAAGCGACGGTACCGTCGCTTTTTTACTATATATATCCTGTATTAAACAGTCATGATTTCTTTTTCTTTAATACCTAATAATTCATCAATTTTAGCAATGTGAGTATCAGTCATTTTTTGGATGTCGTCTTCTAATCCTTTTTTCATATCGTCACTTACATCTAATTCTTTAATGCTATTCATGGCATTTTTACGATCGTTACGCACTCCAACTTTACTGTCTTCTGCCTCTGCTTTGGCTTGTTTTGCCAATTCTCTACGACGTTCTTCTGTTAGTGGTGGTACGTTTATAATTACAGTTTCCCCATTGTTCATTGGGTTGAAACCAAGATTTGCAAGGTGAATTCCTTTTTCAATTTCTGGAATTAATCCTTTTTCCCAAGGAGCGATAGTAATTGTCATTCCATCTGGAGTTGCCACATTGGCTACTTGGCTTAAAGGCGTCTGACTTCCATAATAATCTACCATTACACTTCCCACCATAGCAGGAGATGCTTTTCCAGCACGAATGTTTACAAACTTTTTGTTTAGATGGCTTACAGCATTGTCCATGGCTTCTTGGGTGCTGTCTATGATAAATTCTATTTCTTCTTCCATACGTAAATCGTGATATTTTCATACCCGCGAAAGCGAGTATCTCGTTAATTGTATCGATTCGGTTTCAAAAACCAGACCAATTCAAAAATAAGCATTTTTATTTTTTCTAAAATATTACAGGTTCACCTTTGTTCCAATCTTCTCTCCAGAGACCACTTTCATTAAGTTTCCGCGGGTATTCATGTCAAAAACAATGATAGGAAGTTCGTTTTCTTGACTGAGTGTAAAGGCAGTTGTATCCATTACTTTGAGTCCTTTTTGAAGTACATCCTCAAAAGTGATAAAATCAAACTTTACAGCATCGTCATTTTTCTCAGGGTCGCTAGAGTAGATACCATCTACACGGGTTCCTTTTAAAATAACATCTGCATTTATTTCTATAGCTCTTAGTACCGCTGCACTGTCTGTAGTAAAGTAGGGGTTACCCGTTCCTCCACCAAAAATAACAACACGTCCTTTTTCTAGGTGACGCACGGCTCTACGTTTGATAAACGGCTCAGCTACTTCATTAATTTTAATAGCACTTTGCAGTCTGGTCTGGATGCCTTCATCTTCTAGTGCTCCTTGCAATGCCAAACCGTTAATTACGGTAGCTAGCATTCCCATGTGGTCTCCTTGTACACGATCCATTCCTTTGCTTGCGCCAGCAACACCTCTAAAAATGTTTCCGCCACCAATCACAATGGCAACTTGAATGCCTTTTTCTGTAATAGCTTTAATGTCTTCGGCGTATTCTTTAAGTCTTTCAGGGTCAATTCCGTATTGGCGATTTCCCATAAGGGCTTCCCCAGAAAGTTTAAGGAGGATTCTTTTGTACTGCATAGTAACGTTTTTGTTGGATGCAAAAATAGGGAAAAAAATAGTATTCAGTAAGCAGGAGCAGTGGTTAGCATTTAAAATTTCAGTAAAAAAAATCCGTCTTTAGTATCACTAAAGACGGATTTGAAATATAATAAGGTTTCAGCTTACGCTAAAGAAACTCTTTTGAATCCTACTACAGTAGCATCACCTTTACTTGCAACGTACTCAGCAACATTTTTCTTTTCATCCATGATGAAGTTTTGGTCTAATAAGCACTGCTCTTGATCTAAGGTAGTGTTATCTGCAACAAAACGCTCTAATTTTCCAGGTACGATTTTGTCCCAGATTTGCTCAGGCTTACCTTCAGAAGCTAATTGAGCTTCGATATCAGATTTTGCTTTAGCCATCACTTCGTCAGTTAGTTGAGACATAGAGATGTATTGAGGAACGTTTTTAAGTGTTTTACCTAAACGACCTAATTCGATATTGTCTTTCTCAATAGCAGCAATTCTAGCTTCTGTTTCACTTGCAACATAAGCAGCGTCAAAATCTTTGTAAGATAATGTAGTAGCTCCCATAGAAGCAACTTGCATCGCAACACTTTTAGAAACTTCAGCACTGTTATCTGCAGCTGCTGACATTCCTACTAAAGCACCAATCTTTTTACCGTGAATATAAGTACCAACAAATGGGGCCTCAAGAATTTCGAAACCACCAATTTCTAGTTTTTCACCAATTACACCAGTTTGTTCGATTAATTTTTCGGCAACAGTCATTCCACCACCAAAATCTGCAGCTAAGAACGCTTCTTTTGTGTCGTAGTTAATTGCAATAGCTGCCATTTCGTTTGCCATTGCAGTGTACGAATCGTTTTTAGCAACGAAATCTGTTTCACAGTTTAAAGACAATACAACACCTCTTGTGTTTGCATCGTTAATTTTAGAAACAACAGCTCCTTCACTTGAGTCACGGTCTGCTCTTTTTTCAGCAATTTTTTGTCCTTTTTTTCTTAGAACAGCAATTGCGTCTTCCATGTTTCCTTCTGCTTCAACAAGGGCCTTTTTACAGTCCATCATTCCAGCTCCGGTTTTTTTTCTTAATTCGTTTACTTGTGCGGCAGTTATTTTTACCATAATATCTTTGATATTTTTCCCGCGCCGGCGGGAATCTTGTTAATAATTGTTTAATTCAAAAAAAGTCGTTTAATAACATTTCAGAAGAAAGACATCAAACGACTCTGTATCTATAGCATCGAGATTTACTCTTCTTCTTTGGTAGCTTCTTTTTTAGCTTCTACCTTTACAGCTTCTTTTTCTTTAGCCGGTGCCGGTGCAGCTTTTGCTTGTTCAGCATTGTCTTTTCCAGCTTTACGCTCAGATAAACCTTCTTTTACTGCATCTGTAACAGCAGTCATAATCTTGTCGATAGACTTTGATGCATCATCGTTAGAAGGGATAATGTAATCGATCACTCTTGGGTCACAGTTGGTATCAACCATGGCAAAGATTGGAATGTTTAATTTAATCGCTTCAGCAACTGCAATGTGCTCACGTGTTGTATCTACTACAAATAATGCAGCAGGCAAACGGCTCATATCGCTAATAGAACCTAAGTTCTTTTCTAGCTTAGCACGTAAACGGTCTACTTGTAAACGCTCTTTCTTAGAAAGTGTCATAAAGGTACCATCTTGCTTCATTCTATCGATCGTTGCCATTTTCTTAACAGCTTTTCTAATTGTAACAAAGTTTGTTAGCATTCCACCAGGCCATCTTTCTGTGATGTACGGCATGTTTACAGTTTTTGCTTTTTCAGCAACGATGTCTTTTGCTTGTTTTTTGGTAGCTACGAAAAGTATTTTTCTACCAGAAGCAGCAATTTTCTTTAAAGCTTCACCAGCTTCTTCGATTTTTGCAGCAGTTTTGTATAAGTTGATAATGTGAATTCCATTACGCTCCATGTAGATGTAAGGAGCCATATTTGGATTCCACTTTCTTGTAAGGTGTCCAAAGTGTACACCTGCATTTAGAAGTTCTTTAACTTCTGTGTTGTTGTCTTTTGCCATTTTGTTTTTAGTTTACGTTCTGTGTGTTTAGATGTCAATCACTTGTACGAGACTCCGTCGCTAAAGCTCTGGAGTACGAAGGGATTTAGATGCTAAACTAATTGTCCCGCCCGGCAGAGCGGGACTAACAGCTTATTTAATAATTGTATTTGTATGAACTTCCCCGCAACATGTGCGGGATGACAATACTAGGTAACTAGCATTATCTTTATTTTAATCTTCAATAGTATGTCGTTGTGCTTGTTGCGGTACCGTAATAAATACGGAGCGACATATAGATAAAAAAAATCTTAACGTTTCGAGAATTGGAATTTCTTACGGGCTTTCTTCTGACCGAATTTCTTTCTTTCCACCATTCTTGGATCTCTTGTTAATAGACCTTCTGGTTTTAAGATTCCTCTGTTCTCTTCATTTAATGTGCACATTGCACGAGATATTGCCAAACGAATTGCTTCTGCTTGACCAGTGATACCACCACCGTATACATTAACTTTGATGTCAAACGTTTTCTCGTTATCTGTCATTGCTAATGGCTGCATTACTTTATAACGTAATGTAGGGGTTGTAAAATAGTTATCAAACTCACGCTTATTGATCGTAATGTTTCCTTTTCCTTCAGATAAGTACACACGCGCAACTGCGGTTTTTCTTCTTCCAATTTTGTGAATAGTTTCCATTACTTCGTTGCGGTGTTAATGTTAATAGTTCTTGGCTTTTGTGCTTCTTGACCGTGGTTTGCATCTGCATACACTTTCAAGTTTCTAAAAATTGCAGCTCCCAATTTGTTTTTTGGTAACATACCTTTAACAGCTTTCTCTAC
The DNA here is from genome assembly GCF_058147145.1 of Patiriisocius sp. 208BN25-11. NCBI lineage: Bacteria > Pseudomonadati > Bacteroidota > Flavobacteriia > Flavobacteriales > Flavobacteriaceae > Patiriisocius > Patiriisocius sp. 208BN25-11. Next base: position 46,480 of record NZ_JBYVJY010000004.1, on the reverse strand, counting down.
AACGCGTGCAGGATTCTTGTCTTTTAATTCGGTAGCAGTAAGACTTCTTTGTCCACCTGGGTACCCCGTATGGCGAATGTAAGATTTGTCTCTCCACTTGTTTCCTGTTAGTTGGACGTTGCTTGCGTTAATGATAATCACGTTGTCTCCACAATCTACATGAGGTGTAAAGCTTGGCTTGTGTTTACCGCGAAGTAATTTTGCAACTTCACTCGCAAGACGACCCAATGTTTGCCCGTCCGCATCTACTACTAACCACTCTTTTGTAACTGTGGCTTTGTTAGCAGATACTGTTTTGTAACTTAATGTATCCATTATAGTTCTTTGTCTAATTATTAATAAATTATTTCTGTCCCATTCTAAGGGACGGCAAAAGTAGTGTTATTTATTTGAATAACAAACAGTCGTGTAGAAATATTTGACTGTTTTTCTGAAATTTTACAGGGTGTACCATGCATTCCATAAAATAGGTCCATAGACTCCAAAAAAAACCTCCCAGTAAACTGGGAGGGAATAACTATCTAATTCTCCTCAAAATTAGAAAAGTACATATGTTTTTACATTATGTAACCGCTAAGATACTGTATTACTTTGGTATATGAAATACGTACCATATGTAATATTTTACGTAGGGGTACGTAGTGATTTACGGTGTTAAAAAAATCACAATTCACATTTCAATCTGTTACATTTATGTATTAATTGAGTCCTTTAAACATAACAACAACCAAGCATTTAATCTTCATGACTTTTTCACGTCAACTCTTTTTGAGTTTTGCGCTTTGCTTTTTTTGCATAACAGCAGCGCAAACCACAGATATTTCAGAAACCACAATTGCAAAAAGAACCTACACTACAGCGTCTATTGGTGATAAAAAAATCACCATTGACGGCATACCAAATGATGCTGCATGGGATGCTGTTGCTTGGACCACAGATTTTACAGAATGGGAACCCGATAATGCTACCGATCCTACAGAACAAACAAAAATGAAAATTGCTTACGATGAAAAAAACATCTATGTAGCCTTTTTTTGTTATGATAAAGACCCAGATGGTATTGTAAAAAGACTTTCACGTAGAGATGGTTTTGATGGCGATTGGGTGGAGATTAATCTAGGGAGTTTAAACGACGATAGAACTGCTTTTTCATTTACAATTACGGCTGCAGGTGTAAAAGGAGATGAATATATAAGTAATAATGGCGATTTTGATGGAAGTTGGAGTCCTATTTGGTATGTGGCTACAGAGACCAATGAAGAGGGTTGGACAGCTGAAATGCGAATTCCCCTAAGTCAGTTGCGCTTTAGTGCCGAAGAAGAACAAACCTGGGGATTACAATCTACCCGACGCTATTTTAGGAATGAAGAGCGTTCTACTTGGCAATCTTTGCCAGCAAATCCGCCAGGATGGGTTAGTGAATTTGGAATTTTAAAAGGAATTAAAGGCATTAAACCACAACGACAATTAGAAATTCAACCCTATCTAGTTGCGCAACAAGATTTGTACGAAGAAGAAGCTGGCAACCCATTTAGAGATGGTAGTGATACAAAACTAACGGGAGGATTGGATGCTAAAATTGGAATTACAAACGATCTTACCGTTGATCTCACTATCAATCCAGACTTTGGACAAGTAGATGCCGATCCGGGAGCCATAGCACTCGACGGATTTGAAATTTTCTTTCAAGAACGCCGCCCATTTTTTGTTGAAAATAAAAACATTTTCGATTATCGTATCAGTGGTAATGCAGACAATTTGTTCTTCTCTAGAAGAATTGGAAGGAGTCCGCAAGGATTTTCTTCTTCCAACAGCGCTATGGGAGAGTTTGCAGATGTTCCAAACAACACCACAATTTTAGGAGCTTCAAAATTTAGCGGAAAAACCAAAGATGGATGGGCTATTGGTATCCTAGAAAGTGTCACGGCAAAAGAGTTTGCAGAAGTTGGATTAGATACAAGAGAAGATGTAGTTAGCTCTTTAGAAGCCGCAGGAGAATTAGGAGAAGAACGAGAAGAACTGGTAGAACCTTTAACCAATTATTTGGTGGCTAGAGTGCAAAAAGACTTTAATAACAACAATAGTTTTATTGGAGGCATACTTACAAGTGTACATCGTAATATGGATGAAAATGTTTCCTTTTTACATACACAAGCCTACAGCAGCGGCCTCGATTTTAGACATAACTGGAAAAACAGAAACTACTACCTCGAGGGTAATTTTGTTTCAAGTACCGTTCGTGGAAATCCAAGTGCCATTGCCAGAACACAACAATCTATTGTGCATTTGTTTCAGCGTGTAGATGCAGATCATGTGGAAGTAGATCCCACAAGGACCTCATTAACAGGAACAGGTGGTAAGCTAGGTTTTGGAAAAAGTGGTGGCGGAAATTGGCGCTATAATGTGGGGGCTACCTATCGATCTCCTGAGCTAGAATTGAACGATATCGGTTTTTTAAGAGAAGCAGATAATATAAGGCAATGGGCTAATGTTCGGTATTTATGGCAAAAACCTACAAGCTGGTACCGCAGGGCAAATGCTAGAGTAGCACAGTTTACGACCTACGATTTTCAAGGTAATTATAATAGGATACAGTATGATTTCAACGGAAATATTAACTTTATGAACAACTGGTTTGTTGATGGAGGGTATTTTCATAAACCCAGAATATTTATCAATAGTTTTTTGCGTGGCGGACCCAGATGGCGCTTTAGTGATGAAAATGGAGGCTTTTTCTTTTTCGGAACCGATGAGCGAAAGAAGTTAAGAACCAGTGCTGGGGTTATTGTATCTCAAGCAGCGCAGGATAACTTTTCATTTTTTCAAGTGGAAGGAAGCATTGACTACCAGCCGACCAATGCCTTGAGTATTTCATTGCGCCCAGAATATTCTGTAAATCCTAATAAGACCCAGTACGTTTCTCAAGCCGATAATAATGGAACAACCCGATACATCACTGGAGAAATTGATCAAAGAACATTGAGTGCAACTCTGCGTGTTAATTATACGATCAATCCTAATTTGACCATTCAATATTACGGACAGCCGTTTATAGCGAAAGGGAAGTACAGTAATTTCAATTATGTTACCGATGCAGATGCAGAAAATCTAAATGATCGTGTGCAATTATACACCTCCGATCAAATTTCATTTAGTGAACAAGAAGGGGCTTATTTTGTTGACGAAGATGGAGATGCTACCACAGATTATGGTTTTGGAAATCCAGACTTTGCCTTTGTGCAATTCCGAAGTAATTTGGTAGCCCGTTGGGAATACATTCCAGGATCAGAGTTATTCTTAGTTTGGTCTCAAGGCATCACAGGTTTTGGGGAAGCCGCAAATGATTTTGACACCTTAATTGACAACCAACTACTCAAAGCAAAACCAGAAAATACCTTTTTGATAAAGTGGACCTATCGTTTTGTGTTATAAGAAAGATTTTTTTGCAACAAAATAAACCTTGGCTCGTTTATTGTTTGGTGGAATGTTCACTAAATAAAAAAAATAGTATGAAAAAGTTTATGAGTATGCTTGCAATCGCTTTAGTAGTTGCTTCTTGTGGAAATGATGATGATACATCGGCTCAAACCGATGCAACAATTGTTGGTACATTTGTACTAACAAGTTCTAATTCTCCTTTTAATGATGATTATAACGGTGATGGGACTACTTCTACAAATTTATTAGATGAGGTGCCTTGCCTAACTAACACCATCACTTTTAATGCAGATGATACGTACACTGTTACTGCAACAAATTTAGTAGTAGAAATTGATGGAAATGGAGCTACTTCTGCGGGCTGTGAAGGTCCTTTTGTAGAAACTGGAACCTATACGTATGTAGCCAACGAACTTGAGCTTACTTCAATCACTACAACAGATCCTGATGGTGACTCTGATGTTGAATTTAACAATAACACAACTATTGTCACCTCAACCGGAATGACCATTACAGTAGATACTGGATTTGGAGATGCCGTGTTTGTTTTTGACAGACAGTAAGTTTTTAAATTTTATTCAATAAAAATCCCAAACGTATTCATTTCGTTTGGGATTTTTTATTTCAAGCTGCCACTGCCACTGAACACTACATCAATGTGCTTCCAACCAATTTTGGCCAATACCTACTTCTACATCCAAAGGAACTGCAAGAGAATATGCATTTTCCATTTCAGTTTTAATGAGGGTTTTCATTTCTTCTAATTCAGGTTTGTAGACATCAAACACCAATTCATCATGCACTTGTAGTAGCATTTTGGTTTTGTAATTTCCTTCTGTTAACTTTTTATGAATATTGATCATGGCTATTTTAATGATGTCTGCTGCGCTTCCTTGAATAGGAGCATTCACAGCATTTCGCTCGGCTGCACCACGCACCACGGCATTGGCTGCGTTGATATCTTTTAAATACCTACGACGGCCTAACACGGTCTGTACATAGCCATTGTCTCTCGCAAAATCTACCAACTCACTCATGTAGTTGCGAAGTTTTGGGTAGGTTTTGTAATAGGTGTCAATGAGTTCTTTTGCCTCACCTCTAGAGAGGTTAGTTTGATTGCTCAATCCAAAAGCAGACACCCCATAGATAATCCCGAAGTTTACCGTTTTGGCATTACTACGTTGTTCTCTAGTCACCTCTTCTATTGGTACATTAAATACCTTTGCAGCAGTAGAGGCGTGAATATCTTCGCCATTTTTAAAGGCCTGCATCATGGTTTCTTCTTCACTTAAAGCCGCTATGATTCGCAATTCTATCTGACTGTAATCTGCTGCTACCAACACATGATTTTCATCTCTTGGCACAAAGGCTTTACGTACCTGTCTACCTCGTTCTGTTCGAATTGGAATGTTTTGTAAATTAGGGTTATTACTACTCAAGCGTCCTGTAGCTGCAACCGTTTGCATATAATCTGTATGCACTCTATGTGTTGCTTCTTCTACTTGTAAAGGCAAAGCATCTACATAGGTAGATTTTAATTTGGCTAAGCCTCTATAGTTTAATACATCAGCAATAATTTGATGGTCTTTTGCTAAATAAGAAAGTACATCTTCTGCAGTAGAAAATTGCCCTGTTTTTGTTTTCTTAGGCTTATCCACCAATTTCAATTTTCCGAAGAGAATCTCACCCAACTGTTTGGGAGATGCAATGTTAAATTCTTCACCAGCTTCTTTGTAAATATTTGCTTCTAATGTTTTAATATCATGGTCTAAATCACCAGAGAGTGATGCCAAGAAATCTTTATCGAGGTTTATCCCTTCTACTTCCATGTCGGCAAGTACTCTTAGTAAGGGCACTTCTATGTCATCAAACAATTCTTGGGTGTTGGCATCGCCTAATTCTTTAGCAAAATGCTCTTTTAATTGCAAAGTGATGTCGGCATCTTCTACGGCATATTCTGTCTGTTCTTCTAAAGGAACCTCACGCATCGACTTTTGGTTCTTTCCCTTTTTGCCAATGAGTTCGGTAATAGAAACAGGAGTATAGTTTAGATAGGTTTCGGCTAGTACATCCATGTTATGACGCATGTCTGGATTGATGAGGTAATGTGCTAACATGGTATCAAATAATTTACCTGCTACGGAAATATTATATTTCCGAAGTACTTTAATATCATACTTTAAATTTTGCCCAATTTTTTCTATTTCTTCAGCTTCAAAAAACGGACGTAATTGCTCCATAATTTCCTGAGCTGCATCTTGATCTTCAGGAAATGGAAGGTAAAACCCTTTACCAGTTTCCCAAGAAAATGCAATCCCAACAAGGGTTGCTGTTAATGGATTTAGACCCGTAGTCTCTGTGTCAAAACAAACAGAGGTTTGTTTCATGAGGTTTTGAATGAACAATTTAGTAGCCATGCCAGGCTGAATGGTTTGGTAAAAATGTTCGGTATCTTTAATGGTCTTTCTACTGCTATACACCTGCGTTTCTGTAGAAGGTTGGCTCTCGCCGCCAAAGAGTGAAAACTGTCCTTCACCAGCACCTGTTTTTGGTTTAGTACTTTTCCCTCTCTGTCCTGCGGGCATCTCTCCCTGAGGGAGAGAACTAGTTTCTTTTTGTTGGTGACTTGTTCCCTTGCTAGCCATGGCTTCCACAGAAAAAGCATTCATGAAATTGGTGGTGAGACGACGAAATTCTAGTTCTTCAAAAATTTCAGTAACGGCAGCCACATCTGGCGAGCTCATTTCAAAATCTTTTGCATTAAAATCTACGGGCACATCTAGCATTATAGTAGCAAGCTCTTTACTTAATTTACCAAGCTCGCCATTGGCTTCAACTTTTTCTTTCATTTTGCCTTTAAGCTGATCTGTGTTGGCAAGTAATCCTTCCATAGAGCCAAACTGAGCAATAAATTTTTTGGCAGTTTTATCACCAACACCAGGTAAACCGGGAATGTTATCGGCACTATCTCCCATCATTCCTAAGTAATCTATTACTTGTAAAGGGTCATTAACTTCAAATTTCTTTTGTACTTCTGGAATTCCCCAAGTTTCGTAGCCACCACCAAAGACAGGGCGGTACATAAAAATATTTTCTGAAACCAATTGCGCAAAATCTTTATCTGGGGTTACCATAAAGGTTTGGTAGCCTTCTTTTTCGGCTTTTTTGGCCAGTGTACCAATGACATCATCGGCTTCATATCCAGCTTTTACCATGATAGGTACGTCCATGGCAGTAAGTATTCTTTCTATGTAAGGGATTGCAATTTTAATACCCTCAGGCGTTTCATCTCTATTCGCCTTGTATTCTGGGAACATTTCATTTCTAGCTTCACTTCCTCCTTTATCAAAACATACTGCTAAATGATCTGGACGTTCTCTTTTTATGACATCAATAAACGAGTTCATAAAACCCATAATGGCAGAAGTGTCCATCCCTTTGCTATTGATTCTTGGGTTTTTTATGAAGGCGTAATAGCCTCTAAAAATGAGGGCATATGCATCTACGAGAAATAAGCGTTTTTTATCTGACATTTTCAATAGTTGTCTCCTCGAACACAGCCGAGCGGTTTACAGATGGCCTAAACAAAAAGTTCTCGACTGCGCTCGAACGGACATCATTATATATTTCAAAAATAGAAAAAAGATAAAAGAGCAGCGCAAAAATAGAAGGGGAGTTAATAACAAAATCCCTTGCATAAATCATACAAAGGATTTTATATATTTTGATTTAGAATTTACTTTTTTCTTCGGAAACGTTAGTAGAATACTAAAATTTCCGAAGCACGTCTATACAAACTACAACTAGTGAATACGTTCGATTTCAAAATAGTTTAATAGATCGATGAGTGATATTGATATAGTATCTCCGTGTACTGCATTTATATGTATAGCTTGACCTGCTGTAAGTTCTAAAATGCTAGTAGTATGTCTCGTTATTGGACCAGCACCACTATGATGATACCCATGAGCTCTCTCAACAGTGCCGTCTACTAAAATATTAATACCAAATGATCCTGTTGAAGAAGATGAAGATACCAAGTATTGAATATTTACTCTATAAATACCATCTGCTGGAACAACAAATGTGTCTGTTGTGGTATCAAAATTTCCACCAATATCAAATTCAGTAGTATCAAAATTTATTTTTGTAACTCCAGTACCTGTAAAGGTTTGGCTTGAGCTCAGTGTTACTCGAGTGATAGCGGGAGTCATTACAGTACTAGCATTTTGCCAACTTACACTTCCTGAACCGTCTGTTGTCATAACTTGGTTTGCGGTACCATCTGTTACAGGTAAGGCATATCCAATTCCAGAGGGGTCACCTAGTTGTAACTCTCCTCTTATTCTTACAATATTGTTGTCAAATTCACCATAAATAAGTGGGTTTGTTCCTGATGCATTTGAGATGTATAACTTGTTGCTGCCAGTTTCAAAGGCGCCCGCGCCATACCCTAAAAAGGTATTTCCAGAGCCCAATGCATTATTTCCAGCATTGTGACCTATAGCGGTATTAAAACTTCCGTCTGTAACGCTAGCCAAAGAACCAAAACCTACTGCGGTATTAAAATTAGACCCCCCAGTAACAGCTGTAAGTGCTGTATTCCCTATTGCAGTATTATAATTTCCAAAAGTATTTGCGCGCAATGATTGATACCCAATGGCAACATTAAAACTACCAGATGTATTATTTTCAAAAGCTTGAAACCCTATAGCAACATTCTCATTATTAGAACTATCATCTGATGATCCAGCGAATAGTCCTAAAAAGATGGAAGAGCCATCTTCAGAACCGTCATTGTCAGATTTTGCATCTATTAAATCATCAATCTTTTCAATATTACTTGGTGTTGTGAAACTTACATTTCCAGAACCATCTGTTGTTAGTACTTGACCACTAGCGCCATCTGTAAGAGGAAAACTGTATTCTTCATTAATTTCTACGCGGCCATTTTTCCAAACTTCAAAGGCATTGTGACTCTGTAAGCCCAAACCAGTACCATTACCAATAACGAAAGCTCTATCAGATACATCAATACTCGTAATTCCAGTGGCACTGTATACTCTTGGAAATGAACCAATGGCCATTTCTGCATAGGATGGAGCACTAGTATTACGTCCAAAAGCAGCTGCATTTATGCCACTAGCAGTAGTTGATTGTCCACTAGCAAAAGAATAGGTGTTAGAGGAAACCGTTGATAATCCAAAAGCTACCGCGCCAAAACCAGATGCAATACTGTTTGAACCTTGTGAAAAGGATCTATTTCCAGAAGCAGCAGTATTAAGCCCCATAGCAAACGCAGTAGTTCCAGATGCTGTTGAGCCCTCTCCAAAAGCTGTAGCTGATGTGCCAGATGCCGTAGTTAAGGATCCAGCAGCAATTGCATAATCGCCTGAAGCTGTGGTTCCATTTCCAAATGTTACTGCCCCAGTGGCAGTTGAAAAAGTGGAGGTTCCAAAAGCTGTAGAGGAATCACCAGAAGCTGTGGTGTTAGAACCCAAAGCCGCAGAGAAGTTGCCAGAAGCTGTTGTGTTAAAACCAAAAGCATTTGAATAGTTGCCAATATTTACATTGTCCCATTGAGTACCACTTACTTGTCCGGATCTAAAAGCTGCCTTTCTTGGATTAAAAAACATTCTAGTACCAGCACCAGTAATTTCTGTGTCTATTAAATTTCCAATACCAAAAGATCCTGTAACTAGAAAGCCATCGTCTCCATTAATACGTATAGCTCCATCACTGGCATCTATGTTTTTTCCAGCGCCAGCGCCACCTTCATCATAGGCTTGATCTAGTGTATTCTGGGTATCTGTATTTGTAGCTATTGTTGTAAAGCTCAAATTTCCTGATCCATCTGTAGTCATTACCTGTCCTGCTGTTCCATCTACAGCGGGCATAAGATACCTCCCAGTTGAACTACTGGTTCCTAAAGAGGTTCTCCCAATAAAATATCCAGCATATCCAGAAGCAGATTGGACATCACTATATACACCATAGTGCATGCCGCCTGCAGTGTTTGTAATATGATTGTAAGTTCCATATTTTGTTCCAGTTCCTGTACCATTTATAAGATTGTAAACTCCATATCGTAATCCGTTTCCAGCTGCACTTATATCATTTGAGACGCCACGAAAATATCCATCTATGGTAAATGCTCCTGGAGCGGTGTTTGAAAATCCAAAATTGGCATTATTGGACCCATTAGTCCAAAAGTTAGATACACCATGTGTTGCGTTGTTTGTTGCTGCTATATTCATAGAGTTATATAACCCATAGACTGTTCCAGTTCCGGTAGTTGATAACTCGTTTCTAAGCGCATAGGTGAGTGAGCTGTTTTCTACTGTAAGTGAATTAATAATACCTCTTACATTTGAGCTTGCTCCGGTTAGCGTAAGTCTATTATTGATACCATCGGCATGCGTATTTCCAAATGCTTGCATATTCAATGTGGTGCTGTTTTCTGTAGCATCACTAACAACACCTATTTTATTTGATGTCGATGACACGGTTCCAATGGCTACATTTCCTTGCGTATAAATATTATCGTTAATAGAAGTTGGAGCAGCATTTGTAGCCGAATCAAACCAATCACTGTCTAAGGTGCTAGTTCCAGCAACAGACAACCATCCCGTTCCATCACTATAATAGTAAAACCCTTTGCTTGGGGTTCCTGCGCCTGTGATAAAAATCATCATTCCATCTTGGTCTATGGTCATGCCTGTTGGGTATTCATCCATCCTAGGAATAAGTACTCCATCTGTATTTGTTGGCATCGAAGCATCACTTACAGTAATGTCGAGCATGGCTTTTGGATCTTCATTATTAATTCCCACTTGTGCTATTGCTATCTGACTCATACATAAAGCAATACATACTAGTTGTAACGTTTTCATTTTTTCTGAAATTTTAGTTGATCACACCAAAGCTTGTGCTCCTTCGCTAAAGCTACGGAGCACTTGGGTAGGTTAAGATTTGGTGATTCATTTTTGGCTTTGGGAGCAAAAAAAGTGTCGATGTGTGCTTATAAAAGGGGGAGTTTTTTAATTCACATTTTGATATCTACATTAAAAACATTGCGTACATCTTTTAGAATAGTATGTGCAAAATAGCCGCCAACAAGTAGGAGTTCACTTGCGCCTAAAATGAATGGTGAAATACCACCAATAACGGTAGAAATCTGACTGGCTAAAACACCAGAATTTAAGGCTACTAAAACAATGAGTAAGGTTGAGGTTTTCATAATCTGAACTTTTATAAGGTTAACAAAAGCAAAACTATGAGGAAGCCCTCAAGAGGCTGGGTAGTATTTTTTCAAAAGCGGGTAGTATTTCTGCAAAAGCTATAAAAACAACAGGTAGTATTCTGTCAAAATCGATGCAAAACGCTGTAAATAGGGCTACTTCCTAATTTGAGTAGGAGAGGTGTTAAAGGTCTCTTTAAAAACTTTTCCAAACCAATTTGGATCGTTAAAACCTGTTTCGTAAGCAATTTCTGAAACTGTTTTAGCACTCGTTTCTAATAATTCTTTGGCTTTTTCTAGGCGTACGTTTCTTATAAAAATAGCAGTTGAGGTATTGGAGATGGCTTTTAGTTTTCTGTACAATTGAGAGTCACTTAATGCCAATTCGCTGGCTAACATTTCAGAATTAAAACTAGGGTCAGATAGGTGTTCTTGTACAATAGCAATCGCCTTGTTTAAAAAGAGTAGTTTTTTATCTTCAATGGGTCTTTGTTGTTGCTTTTTTTCTAACAATACGGTACTCAATTGATAACGAAGTTGTAAAGCCTTTCTTTTTTCAATGAGTTTTTGCATGCGCAGCACCAACTCAGCTTTTTGAAAGGGTTTGGTCACATAGGCATCTGCACCACTTTCTAGTCCTTCAAGCTTGTCTTCTTGTAGCGCTTTTGAGGTAAGTAAAATAATAGGAATATGGTTGGTAGCTTCTTGGGCTTGCAGTTTTTGCGTCATTTCAAAACCATCCATCACGGGCATCATGACATCACTTATAATGATGTCTGGGGTTTCTGCAATGGCTTTTTCGAGTCCTTTTTCACCATTAAAAGCTATAGTGACATGATATTGATCTTGTAAACAGGAGCTAATATATCGTGACATGTCTTTGTTGTCTTCTACTACCAGTACAGTGGGCGCATCTTCATTTAACTCTAGTGTCGATACCTCTGGAACATGAATACCTTGTGATGCTTGGGTTATAATAGATGAAGTAACTTCTTGTTCAACTGCAGTTCTTGAAATAGGTAGTGATACCGTAAATGTGGTGCCTTCGTTAATGTTTGAGACTGCGGTAATGGTTCCCTCAAGAAGTTGCACCAATTCTTTGGTGAGTGCCAAACCAATGCCTGTACCTTGTGATACTTTAAAGCTATTATTTTGAACCTGATAAAAACGATCGAAAATTTGAGGTAAGTCTTTTTCTGGTATTCCTGCCCCTGTATCTTTCACCGAAATAACATACTGTTTTTTATTAGGTGCTTCGGAAATATTCACATCCACACTGCCTCCTTCTTCTGTAAACTTAATCGCATTGCTAATGAGGTTGGTGGCTATTTGACGCAATTTTTCGGCATCAAAATCAAGTTCGGGGGCTCCTATTTCCGAAGCAAACTTAAGGGTCACATTTTTGTCTTCTGCAAGGCTACTAAAACTTTGCGTAACATGCTGTAAAAAATCAACTACATCTGCTTTTTGGTAGGCGATAATCATTCTTCCTTGTTCTAACTTGGCCAAGTCAAGCATCTGATTTACTAGCCCTAATAAATTGCTGCTGTTTTGTTCGATGGTTTGTAGGTCGTTTGTCTCGTCTGCTTTTGCGTTGAGCTTCGATTTTAAAGTGTCTACATAGCCCAGAATAATGGTAAGGGGGGTTCTAAATTCGTGGGTGATATTGGTGATAAATCTAGATTTTAAATCGTCTAAATCTTGCAATCGTTTGGCTTCTTGACCTGCTAGTTTTCGTTGCAAGGCAATTTTGTAATAGATAAAAACGCCACTTAAAAATAAGAGTAAATAGCCCAAATATGCCCAGATGCTTTTATACCATGGAGGTGAAATGTTGAGTGCTAAGGTAAGGGGTTTTTGCGTCCAAGGTGTTGCTCTAGAAACTCCTTGTATTTCTAGGGTGTATTCTCCAGGTGCGAGGGCTAAAAATTGAACTTCGTTTTTGGCGCCTAAGTAGTTCCAGTCTTTATTGTCGGGTAATAAACGGTATTGGTAATTAATGTTTTTTGAAGGGCGATAATCCTGAGCTGCAAACGAAATGTCCAGCGGAAAAATATCGTAAGGAACATCCAAAGTATGGGTCTGAGAGTTAGTGCCAATTATTTCTTCTTGATTGCTGGTAAATTGCGTAAATTTTATAGCACTCTCTTTGTCCAAAGAGGCCACGGCTTCTGGATTAAATTTGTTAAGCCCAGCGATACCTCCAAAATATAATTCACCAGTATCATTTTTAAAAGCAGCTCCTAGGTTAAACTCTGTGCTTTGTACACCGTCTTTTGGAGTGTAATTGGCAAAGGTTTTTTGTTGGGTGTCAAATCGAAATAAACCTCCATTTGTAGAAAGCCATAAATGGTGTTGTTGGTCTTCTAGAATGTTGTAGACAAAGGCATTGGTAAGCCCATCTCTTTTTTTATAGGAAGTAAAACCATCGTTTTCATTATTGTAGCGACTAATACCTTTTCTAGTGGCCACCCAAACGGTGCCATCATGAGTTACATAGGTGCTTAGTACTCCGCTTGTTGCAAGCCCATCTTGCTCGTAGTAATTTTTGAATGTTGCTTTTCTATTGGTATCTAAGGTCATTTTACTCAGACCTTTTTGTGTGGTAATCCAGTAATTATTCTCGAGATCTTGATTGATATTAATGGTGAAGGGAGACGGTATTTTAGAAGCATTTTCACCTTCCGCAAATGAGAGAAATGAATACTCTTTAGCGGCTAAGTTTCCAGTAAAGAGAAAAATACCTGCATTAAATGTCACCACCCACATCTGTTCTTGGCGATCTTTAAAAATACTCCTGATATTTGGATTGGGATTTTTTGTGGTGGCTGTTTCTATAGCTGGCAGTGTGTATTGTTTCGGATTGTTATAATCGAAATTTTGAGTAGGAAATAAGAAAATTCCATTCCCCGTACCTACCCAAATGGTTCCTTTAGCATCACTAGTGATAGCTCTAGATCGAATGTTTGGGAGTAGTACTTTTTGAGAGCTGTTTTTATGAGTGATTAGGAGTCCGCTAGTGGTTCCCATCCATACCTGATCTTCGGTTTCCAATACCGCGAACGTAGAGGGGTCTCCTAGGTTATGGGGTACAGTCACTGTTTTAAAAACCTGTTGTGGTGTTACTTTTGTGAGGTCTAGGGAGGTATGTCCAATACTAAGCACTTCATTATGTAAATGTAGGTCGTTGATGCCATTACTATTTAAAGAAAACGGATCGTATTTTACGTTTGCTGTATACTGTGTATGGTATCGAAAAGCGTTCTTGTTTTTCCAAGAGCCTTCTAAAAGTCCTTGGGTGGTGGCCATAAAACCATGGGTATTCGTTGTTACAAAATCTGTGATTGAAAAGCGCTGAGGTTCATTTTTTGAATTACTAATAGTAATAGGCTTCATAGTATTTTTTGAATGTCTAAAAAGCCCTTGCTTGGTTGCAATGTGTAAGACATTGTCTTTTAAAAGTAGGGTGTTGATGCCTCCAGGGAAAGTGTAGATTGTTTCTAAGCTAATTGGTTTTTCTTCGGAAATTTCCTGAACCGAAAATCGGTAGAGGATGCCCGTATCTGTTCCAATGTAAATGTAATTTTCGTGCGCTAGTATCGCCGTGCTGTTTTTTGGAATTTCAAAATCAAATACTAGACTTTTAAAATTTCCGAAGGCATCCAAAAGCCCAAGTCCTTGATTATAGTAGCCAATTAAAATACCTTTTGACGTCTTTGCCAAGGCACTACAATTGCTATTGGGGAGTCCGATAGCTGTGGTGGTATGTTGTAGGATATCATAGGCCAAGACTCCTTTTTGTCCAGTGCCACTATACACCATGTTTTTGTCTACTAACAAAGCGCCCACACGCCATCCCGAAAGGTCTAAACCCGAGGTTTCATCTGGTGGCGGAATGTAAAAATTTGTGCCATCGTAACGTACCGTTCCGTCGCTGGTACCAAACCATAAAAAATCTTCTGCATCATGATCGATGCATAAAATAGTCTCTTGGGGAAGTCCCTCGGGTAAGCCATAATGTCCAAAGCGTCGTTGTTGTGCGTAGACAAAAACAACCGATGTTAGTATGAGGATCTGAAAAAGAGTTTTTATGTATCTCAAATGGCTAGTATTGTCTTTACAATGTAAGAATTTTTAAAAATATGAAGAAATTAGACGGTTGATTTCAAATGAATTAGTTTGTCATAGACTTTGTTTTTTTAATACAGTATCAGAAAGAAGCTGTATTTTTACTGCTGAAATATCATACACATGAACAACTTTTCTATTGCCATACATGGTGGTGCCGGCACCTTAGTTAAAGGGCAAATGACACCCGAAAAAGAAACAGCCTACAAAGCGGCTTTACAAACAGCGTTGGATGCTGGATATGCAGTTCTAGAAAATAAAGGGGATGCTACTACAGCCATAGCAACTGCAGTTACAGTGTTAGAAGATTCACCCTTATTCAATGCAGGAAAAGGATCTGTTTTTACCGCAGAGGGCACCCACGAAATGGATGCAGCTATTATGGAAGGAAATACGCTACAAGCAGGCGCAGTATCTCTTATAACAGGAGTTAAAAACCCTATACTACTAGCGAGGGATGTCATGGAGAAAAGTGAGCATGTATTTCTTGCAGGTGAAGGCGCTATGAAATTTGCTCAAGAAAACAACTTCGACATCGTTACATCGCAATATTTCTATGATGAATTAAGATATCAGCAATGGCAGCATATTAAAGGAAGTGATTCTTTTCAATTAGACCATTCTGAAACCGTGAAGAAAGACGGCAAGTTTGGTACTGTAGGTGCCGTAGCCTGTGATGCTTTTGGAAACCTTGCCGCAGCTACTTCTACAGGAGGTATGACCAATAAAAAATGGGGTCGTGTGGGTGATAGTCCTATGATTGGCGCTGGAAATTATGCTAATAACAACACTTGTGCTGTAAGTTGCACAGGTAGTGGCGAGTTTTTTATTAGAGGTGTGGTAGCTTATGATGTTTCTTGTTTGATGGAATACAAAGGACTCTCCTTACAAGAAGCCGCTACCGAAGTGATTCAAAATAGAGTGCTAAAAATAGGAGGAGACGGTGGACTTATTGCTGTAGACACTCAAGGAACTATTAGTATGCCTTTTAACACCGAAGGGATGTATAGAGGATTTAAACAATCTCGTGGAGAACAGGGTATTTTTATTTATAAGAAATAAGAATATCAGGCTAGCTAAAAATTACTTTATATTCTTAAACAGAAATGCTACGATATTTTAATCGTAGCATTTCATTTTGTTCTTCTGTAAGAATCTTTCTGTACGTTTTATATTTGAATGCATTAAGGGTGATGAAACAAGTCCTCAGAAATAATATTTCAGATTCATTATTTTTCATACAGTTATTGTTTAACTACTCTTTTTATTTGCACACCTTCTTGCGTTGTGATCTTCACAAAGTAAACGGCACTTTGTAATAAAGAAATATCTAGTGTTGCACTATTGGTATTTATATTAGAAATTGTTTTAATATTTCTTCCTTGAATGTCTACCAATTGAATTTTTTCTAGAACGTTTTTTTGAGATACTAACGTGATATTATTTTTTGCTGGATTTGGATATACGACAATGTTATTTAAAGTATTGGATTCGTTACCAAGTGTGCCGTCTCTAAATAATATCGTAAACCTGTTATCAAAAGTTCCGTTTGAACTAGTGAATTTATATTTGTCGGTGTTTAATAATGTTTTTGTTCCAAAGAGATTATCTTTTATATAAATCATTTGATTTTCCATCAAGTTCCCGTCTTTTGCGGCTAGAGATATGGTGTATTGAGTATCGTCTTCTACTACCTGAGAAGAGAATCCAACGCCTACTTCGATAGCATCGTTGAAAGCCTCTCTACCTTGTATTGCAAGAGCTGCACTGCCATCTGAATGGTGTGAATAGATGCTTATTGGAGTGCCTACACGGTTGCTATCATATTGTGGATCAAAGCTATCAGTTCCATCTTCAGCAAATCCTAATAACAGGGTGCTCTGTAATTGATAGTCATCGTTTTCTACAGTTAACCATATTCTATTTTTAGAATCTTCGGGACTGCGTAATGTATTATTATTATCTACACGGCGCATACTATTATTAAAAGTAATAATTTGTCCAGTTCCAGTAGTGGCACCATTGTTTTTAATTCCAAAACCTTGTGCAGTTGCTATATTGATATCATTCATAGTTGCCATTATAGGGCTTCCAGTAGAAGCTGGATTAAACCCCATATTATTGAATATTGAAATATCTGCCATGTTAAAGTTGGCACTATTCCATCCCGGAAAAGTGTTATTTGGTGTTGTATTATGTTCCCAAAAATAAAGTTCATCTATCGCATCGTTTACTGTTATTAAATCCATAGCAGAAATTGATGATGGGTATGGATTTGCTATAAGATTAGGACTTGCATTTTTATTTTGTGAAGCAGTTCCTTCTATATTATAATCAACAGCATACGTGATAACTCCATTGTTAAGTGTTCCCGTAGCACTGCTTTGTGGAAACTGAACAAGATATGTTTTATCTCCATCTTGTAATGATTCTTGTGGCATGGTATAATATCCTTCTGCAGGAGTATATGTACCTTCATAATTAGTAAAGTCATCTCCTTCTTGATCTACAAAATTTGTTCCTCCAGGGAAAGCTATCTGAACAGCATCGTTTGGAGAAAAATTAGTAGTAGTATGATTTAAAATTCTAAAAATATCATGTGGCGCTGGTGCCATTGGGTCTTCATTTGGAGTAATTTCAGGAGTCGCATTTGTCATAGGACTACCCATTAACATAAAGTCCCTAGGTTTTAATACTGCTGTTTCTACAGTTACATTTATGAAAGTATTATTGCTAACAATGGCAGCATCACTTACCTGCACTAAACTTCCTGTTGGAAGTATTTGAAAAGCGCCATCATTTACAATATCATGTTGTATCCTTACGTATGTTGAAGGATTAATTGTTACTGTTCCATTTTCGGTTATAGTTAGCTCGCAAGCTTCTATATTTCCAAATGTTTCTGTGTCATAATTACCGTCAATAATAGCACTCATAGAAGCATCTGGTGCACTAGGAATCCATACATTTTCATTTGTAAACGTAGTAGTTCCTCCAATACATACTTCAACTGGTATATCAGCACCAGTACAATCGTATGTGTCATTAGTTCTTGGAACAGCAGGGAAATTTACACAATCTGCAGTCTCAAAAGGGTTTGCACTTGAAAATGGTCCGCAGGCTTCGGCATTCTGACCAGAAGTTAAATCTGTTTCAAAACAAACCATAGGATCTTCATTGCTATCGATAAATCTCATACGAATGTGACATAAAAATCTTGGCGTTGCTGTTACCGTATTTTGAGAAATAGTGCTAGCCGCAAAAGTGTGTTGCCAGTTTACTGAAATAATTCCTGGAGCATTATCATTCTCGTTAAAACCGCTAAAAAATTTTGCTCCTGCTGCAGCGTCAATTCCTATATCTAGTAGACTGCCAATAGGTTGTTCAAAGAAAAAATCACCATCGAAAACAGGTGTCATACCAAAGGCATCAGTGTTGTAGGTAACATAAAATTGTCCAAGACCATATTTAAATGGAGAATCTGCTTTTACAAAGACATCTACTTCATAAAACTCATCCATGCCAACCGTTGTTATCTGTGCATTTTGATACGAAAGTTCTATGTCTTGTGCATAGTGATTACTATACATAAGAAGTAGTAGTATTGAGAGTATTATTTTTTTCATGATTATTTTTCTGAAATGTTAGTTGACTAAGCTTAATTTTGAAATTGTTGTGCTTTTCCTATGTTTGGCTGGGTACTAAATACATCACTATTTTGTACTTGTCCATTTAAGGTAATATCTATTGATAGGTATCCATTGGTTCCTATCTCGGGCAATATGTTGAGAAGATCTGTATTTTGTATTTGCCCGGTCGAATCGGTATCACCGCTTAATGCCGCAAAAGTTCCATCGTTTAATGTAACTACAGCAGCAAGACCACCTTCAATTTGAGAAGTTGTTGTTTTAAAATCTAAGATTGAAGCACTACCATTTAATGGTATAGGAGTATTTGTGATGAGTCCTAAATGATTTCGATGGTTTATACTTACAAAATAGTTTTTTGGATCAATAGACACTGAAATATTAGATGTACCATCAACAGCTACAATGTCTCCATCTCTTTGAAGTAACCCCGAAATTTCTGCGACTACAATATTGCTGTCATTTTCATCACGAAGCTGAATAAATACCCAGTCTACAATGGCGTTATTTCCAGTAACAGTAAAGACTGAAGCATCGCACATAGCAGCATCTGCATAGGGACTTGTTGTTGGTATTAAATTGTCATTTCTGAGATCATCATTCATTAATCCAGGAGAAATAGGATTTGTAATGGGACCTTGCAATACCATAATAGGTGCAATTTTAATATCAAGTAATACCTCTGGATTTACAAAACCTTCGCTAACAAGAAAGTTACTAGCACTTCTTTCCTGCACCATTACTTCTCCAATAGTGTATAGTACTTCTAAATTTCCCGCAGAAAAAGAACCACCACCGCTATCGATACTTGATTTTACAATGGATTGCCCATTTACAGTTGTTGTAACTAGAATTATTAATAAGAATAGATTTTTCATTCGTCCTATTTTAGTAAGATTATATATTGGTTTTACATTGCAATTATCCATCTGAAAATAAATATAACTACTATTCAAGTAGTCAAGTTTTTTTTTTAGTGAGCAAGTTTTTTTTTTAGTGAAATGAGATTTTTTAGGCTTTGTTAAAAATTATTTTTCAGAAATTGAATGTGTAGAAATCTCTTGTGAAGGCTTTAAAGTGTCAAATTTCTTAGCGAGCTCTGTTACTTTTTCTTCAAGCAAACTGTGGTGTTCGTTTTGTATATTAATTTGTTTTTGTTGTTTGGTGATAATCTCTTGTTGTTCTTGGATTGCCTTAACTAGTATTGGAATTAATTCTGTATAACTGACACTTAGGGTTTTGTTTTCGTCTGCCCCAGTTTGTACCACATTTGGTATTATTTTTTGAATTTCTTGAGCGAGAACTCCAAGTGATTTATGGGGTTTGTCTTCTTTGCTTTTCCAGTTATACTGCACAGGATTGAGTTTTAAAATTTCGGCTATGCCATAATCAATAGATTCAATATCTTTTTTTAGCCTACGATCTGAAGCATGAACAAGACTTCCGTTTACAAAAACATCTCCATCACCTTCAAGCGACATAATATTTCCACCATCACTATTAAAAAAATTAAGTCTGTCATCTTGTACAGTATTGCCAATAAAACCAGCGATGTCCCAGTAATCGTTACCGTTTCTGTTAGTGTTTTTAAATTTTAATCTAGAAAAACCTGAATTATTTTCTATTAGTGCAAGTTGCGGTTCACTTGCGGTGCTATTACCCTCTATCTCTAATAGTCCATTTAATCCTGTATGTTTTCCGATCCCTATTTTACCATTTTGTAGGACAGTTAGTACATTGCTTGGTGTTGTTAAATTTCCATTTCCTATTTCAAAAATAGGATTTGTGAGATTTTGTGAGGTTGGGTTTCCTCCTCCTATATTATACGAGCCTATTGCTAAAGTTCCGTATGCTTGGGCTTTTGTGCGAAATCCTAATGCTGTTGAAGCATATCCAGTTGCTTCGTTTTCAAATCCTAATGCAGCACTTGAAAATCCAGAAGCTATAGTGCTTTGTCCTGTAGCAAATGAAAAGTTTCCTGTGGCGCCATGGTCTGAAGACACACCAAGCGAAGTACTTAAGTCTACAGCAAAATTACCTATATCTCCAAATTGTATTGGGTTTTTGTCTTCTAACCTCCAGCCCGAATTTCCACCTTCAGTTATTTTTTCTAGTCCTTTTGTAGCAACAGATTCGTAATATTCTTTGGTAATTAATGCTTTGTTATTTGTAATTTCAGGGATGTCTAGACTAGGGGCTGTAATGGTACCGTTTTGTAAAATTGTAAGCGCATTGCTTGGTGTTCCAGAAAATCCATTACCTATTTCAAATATAGGGTTGGTGTCTATTTGAGTAGTGGGATTTCCTCCTCCTATATTATATGTCCCTATAGCAGTGCTTGAATAGGCCTGTGCTTTTGTGCCAAAACCTAGGGCTGTTGATCCATATCCTGTTGCTCTATTGTTATATCCTAATGATGCACTAGCAAAGCCTGACGCAATTGTAAATTGGCCCACTGCAAAAGAGGCATATCCAGTTGCACCATAGTCTAACGTGGTGCTTGTTGAGGTACTTAAGTCCACAGCAAAATTACCAATATCTCCATAATTGATGGGATTTTTTCCAATGAGCCTCCAACCTGCACCATTGCCTTCATCAATAACTTCCATTCCAGATACATTATTCGCTTTTTCAGCAACTTTTGCATAAGGAACACTTTTAAATGGAGTAGTGCCTACATCAACATAGCCATCTCCAATATCTACCTGTACATTGAGGAAATAGGCGGCTTCGGACCAGTCTATCGTGTTAAAAGTCCCCGAAAGTGGTGTTCCTTCGCCAATAGTAACAGAAACAATTCCGTTTACATTTGTTGTAGTGTTGTGTTCCTCTTGGTATACATAAGCTGTAGATACTACTTCAAATTTAAGCGATACCATTTCGTTAGAAATAATATTGCCATCGGTGTTTTTTATTTGCGCTTTATAGTTAATCCCTATTTGGGCAAAGGTGTTTACAGTGAGTAATAATAAGAGATGAAGTAGCAGTCTTTTTTTCACGTTGTTGTTATTTATTTTTTTGTTGAAAAGGGATTTTAAAACCTGTTTGTTAGTTCACTTCTTCAGCTTCTATAACCCAGGTATTATTTTGCCAACCCGTGTAGCAATCACAGTTAATATATCCTGGTGAAGGGCTTACCCATATTTGAATTTGATGTGTACCAGCTGGAAGCCCTTTGTAATAACCCACTAGTGTTCTGCTTCGATGCGCATTGTCTCCTTGTATAGAAGAGAAAAAATCATAAACCAAAGGTTGTAATGGACTAGTGTTACCATTAACTCTGATTTCCCAACGACATGCTTTGTTAGGACCTACTACCCTTAAGTTATCTGTATAACTTATTCTTACAGCTGTAGTATTTTCTTTTTTGTCAATTGTTAATACTCTGTTTTGGAGTTGTCCAAAATCAATTCCATTCCCTGGTCCATTTCCTGTTGCATATTGCATTGTTTTTATACCTGTTATGGTCTCTGCTGATTTTGCGTGCATAGCGTAGGGTACACTTTTAAATTGTGTTGTTCCCATGTCTACAAAACCAGATCCCGTATTTACTTGTAGGTTAAGGAAGTAGTCGTTTGAACTCCAATCGAGGATAAGAAAATTGCCGCTATCCACAGATCCTTCCCCAATATTTACTGAGATAATTCCGTTCGCATCCGTAGATACGTTGTGTTTTTCTTGATATACATTTACCGTACCTTCATCTAGTATTTGAAATTGCAAATTCACAGTCTCATTAGATAGTATTTCACCGTTGTTATCTTTTATCTGTGCTTTGTAATTGATTCCTCCTTGCGCGAGGGTGGCTGTCGTTACTAATAGTAGAAAGTGGAATAGAACTATTTTTTTCATAATCATGTTAGTTATTTAGCTTAAAACTAACACCTTATATGAGAGAATTCAAAATTTTTTAGCCAACGCAGGATTTTTTTAGTGAATGATTGTTTTGGGGAACTAATATTTCAGGAGAAAAAAAAGTTACATCTCTTATTGTCAAACAGAACCTTTTAATAGCCTAGAAAACTTGTTTCACTAAAAAAAAGACCAATTCACTAAATTTTTGTGTAATAAAACTTTAACCATCATACTTTTATTTCAACATGAAGTTTAAGAACATGTTTTTATTTTTTTTTCAACAAATCAAAAAGTATGATACTCTCAATCAATTTTCAAGTTCAAATACTCAAACAACTGTGTGTTTTTATATTTATAATGTTAAGTTCTAGTTTGTATGCTCAAAATGGGATTAACTATAAAGCACAGATAAAAGATACTAATGGAAATATAGTTGCTAATCAATCTATTATTATTGAGTTGATTGTTTTAGATAATGCTGTGAATATTTATGAAGAAACGCATACGTTAACTACAAATGCAAATGGTATTGCTACTGTTACTATTGGAACTGGATCTAGTTCAGATGATTTTAATACAATTAACTGGGAAACCTACAATCATAGTTTAAATGTGAAGGTTGATATAGGGAATGGTCTTGAAGATCTGGGAGAAAGCTCTTTTCAATATGTGCCTTACGCATTAGCAGCGGGTAATGTCACTGGTTTAGAAACTCTTGATGAAGGAAATGGTGATGGATTACGAAAAAAGAATAGCATCCCTTCGAGGTATGGAGATATTGGTCAAAACGCAGTTGACCTTAGCTATAGTAGTTCAAATTCAATAGATCATGGGGCAACTGGGAGTGCTTCTTTTGCTGCCGGTCAAAATTCTGTTGCTTCTGGAGTTGTTAGTACTGCTATTGGTTTTGAGAATGAAGCAACAGGAATAAGTGCAGCAGCATTAGGGTATCGATCAAAAGCAAATGGTGTTGGAACTGTAGCTGTGGGAACATATAACATTGGAGGAGGAAATCCATTAAATTTTGATTCAACCAATCCTATATTTGAAGTAGGAAATGGAACCTCGCTAACCAATAGAAGTAATGCGCTAACAGTATTACAAAACGGTAAAGTTGGTATTGGAAAAAATACTGGTATTAATGGATTGTTAGATATTCGAGGCAATAGTACAACCGTAACTCCCCAATTAGCACTAATAGAAGATAATGGCGGTTATGCTCGGTTAAAGTTTAAAAATACAAACCGTAGTGGACAAGACTTTTGGGATGTTGCAGCATTTATTAGTGCTACCGAGGCAAACGATAGATTTAATATTTTTAATAGCGATGGAGGCAATATTATTACTGCTACTGGAGATGGAAAGGTGGGAATTAATAATCTAAACCCTGACCAAACATTAGACGTTAATGGTAGTATAAAAGCAGAAAGTATTCAATTAACAACAGGTGCGGCTAGCGGCTTTGTGTTAACTTCTAATGGATCTGGGGATGCAAGTTGGCAGGCTCCAACTGGAGGAGGTGGAGGCGGTGGACCTGATGGAGATTGGATTGTAACAGGTTCAGGTATGTACGCAGACCCACCAGTAAATGTTGGAATTGGAACGAATAACCCATCAGAAAAATTTGAGGTTGTAGGTAAAATCAAAACAACCGAATTCCAACTAACAAATAATCCAGTTGAAGATTGGGTTCTAGTTTCTGATGCTATTGGAAATGCAAGCTGGGCTCCTGTTCCTAATGGGGTTTGGCAAACAACAACTGAAGGTGAAATATATAGTTCACCTAATGGTAATATAAATGCAAATGTTGGAATTGGGACCAATAACCCAGCGCGTAGGTTAGATGTAAATGGGGATGTTAGAATTTCAGAAGGATTAGAGGTGACCTCTGCTGCAGGATCAAATGCTGTTGCAGTAATTGGGACATCTGCAAATGGTCAAGGTGTTAGGGGGGTCTCTTCAAATGATATAGGAGTAGTAGGAACTGGAGGTTTCTCTGGAGGAAGTTTTACATCTCAAAATGGGACTGGGTTAACAGCCTCTACACAAGCTCCTGCTTCTGCTGCGGTAAGAGCTGTTGGCACTAGGCTTGGTGTTTTTGGTACTGCGTCTGCAACCTCTGGATCTAGTTTTGGAGTCTATGGAATTTCTGAAAGTGAAAGTGGTACTGCTGTTAGAGGAGAATCGAAAGGAACTGGGGTATTTGGAAGCTCAGATGTATCAACTATAGATGGCGTTGGTGTTAGAGGCGCATCATTTGCAAGTTCTGGTACTGGAATTGGTGTAAAAGGAAGCTCTAATAGCCCATCAGGTTTTGATTTTTATGCCGATGGTGCTGGAACAGATTATGGAGCGGCTTCTTCGAGAAGATGGAAAAATGATATTGTACCAATAGATAAGCCACTTGAGAAATTATCGAAGGTTAGAGGGGTTTATTATACCTGGGACAAAGCGCATGGCGGTAGCAGAGATGTAGGAATGATTGCTGAAGAAGTAGGAGTTATTCTCCCTGAAATAGTTAGTTATGAAGCGAATGGTGTTGATGCTATTGGTATGGATTATAGTAAAATGTCTCCGCTATTGGTCGAAGTAGCTAAAGCACAACAACAACAGATAGAACAACTAGAAAAAGAGGTGCAATTACTTATCAAAGAAAATAAACAAATGAAATTATTAATGGCTAGAATAAGTGCATTAGAAAAAAGCAGCCAAACACAAACTACAGAGGGTGAAGAATAATCATGCTAGATTAAAAACAAATAAAATTTCATAGTGATACTAGTGTTGTTTGTGTAAGAGAGCACTAGCATCACTATTTTTTAAAATTGCAAATTACCCTTCAACAACAGGTATTGCTAAAGGAGAAACCTTTACTTTTTTCTTCTTAATGTTAAATCGATCACCACTTGCTAGTATGTGCGTTTTTAAGTTCACTAAAGACATAGGAGTGCCTTCCTCTAAAATGGCATGATTGTTATGCCTCGCTTTTCTAGCATTAAAGAGAATGACCATTCCAGATCCTAAGACTTCAAACTTTCCATTTTTAATAATAAGTCCGGTGTCTTCTGCTAAACCAACGCCAATAAGCATTGGAAACTTAGCCACAGCTTCTGCCATGCGTCCAAAACGTCCTCGGCGAATAAAGTGACTGTCTATGATTAATTCTGGAATAAAACTCATACCACTATTCATGCCCACAGCTCCTTTAATAAACGACTCTTGGCTGCTTCCTCCAGTAATCATTTCATGACTCATGCACATGGCTCCAGCACTAGTTCCTGCAATTACAAAAGCTTCCTCTTGGTAGCGTTTTAGCATGATGTTGTGTAATTCGGTGCCGCCAATTTTACGAGTGATTTTAGATTGATTTCCTCCAGAAAACATGACACAAGCTGCAGTTTTCATTCGGGAAATATAGTCTGGGTTATCAGAATCTTCACGTTCTCTAATATCCATTACAAATAAATTGGTACAGCCCAATTTTCCGAACGCTTGTAGGTAGTTTTCACCTACTTCTTCTGGGATACTAGATGCAGTAGGGATAATTAATATTTCAGCATCATTACCGCCTGCTTCTTTTACGACACGCGATAAAATACCTTCTTCTATATATTCAAGGGTGTATTGTTCATTTTCTTCAACGCCTTTGTCTTCATTTCCCCCTATGGGGATCAATATTCCTTTTGGTTTCATTCTGAAATTTTTTTGGGTGCGTAAAAATAGCTGTTTTGTTGCATAAAAAATCATATATTTAAAGATTGTTGATTCATGAACATTTCAGAAACACTTAAAAACCAACACACTATGAAAATACGTTCTATAAATGCCATGCGAGGTCCTAATTACTGGTCAGTACGCCGCCATAAATTAATTGTAATGGTACTAGATCTTGAAGAAATGGAACAACGCCCAAGCGATAGCATTGATGGGTTTAGAGAACGATTAGAAGCGATGTTTCCTACCATGTATTCACACCGTTGTAGTGTAGGAACTCCAGGAGGCTTTTTTCAACGCGTCGAAGAAGGCACTTGGATGGGACATATCATTGAGCATATTGCCTTAGAAATTCAAACTTTAGCCGGTATGGATACTGGTTTTGGACGCACGCGTGGCTATGGAGAAGAAGGAGTCTACAATGTAGTGTTTTCATACATTGAAGAAGATGCGGGACGCTATGCTGCCAAAGCTTCAGTTCGAATTTGTGAAGCTTTGATTGAAGGAAAAGACTACGATCTTACAGAAGATATTCAAGAAATGCGGGAGCTTAGAGAGGCGCAACGTCTAGGACCAAGTACGGGAAGTATTGTCGAAGAAGCTCAAAGTAGAGGGATTCCGTGGATACGTTTAAATAAATACTCGTTGGTACAATTAGGCTATGGTGCCAACCAGAAAAGAATTCAGGCGACGGTTACTTCAGAAACGTCGAGTATTGGAGTAGAGTTGGCTTGCGATAAAGAAGACACCAAGTTTTTATTAGAACAGGCAGAGGTAGAAGTGCCTCGTGGTGATATCATTCGTCGTGAGCGTAGTTTGGAGGAAGCCTGCGATTATGTAGGATTTCCGTTAGTAATTAAACCCATCGATGGCAATCACGGCCGAGGGATTACGGTAAATATTCAAAATTACGACGATGCCTTGGTGGCCTTTAGACATGCAAAAGACAGTTCTAGAAGCGGCGCCATTATTGTCGAGAAATTTATAACGGGTGACGATTACAGGTTGCTGGTAATTAATAATAAATTAGTCGCTGCTGCGATAAGAACTCCAGCGCATGTCATTGGTGATGGAAAATCAACTATTCAAGAATTGATAGATGAGGTAAACAAAGATCCGCGTCGTGGCTACGGCCATGAAAAAGTGCTGACTCAAATTACCACGAATGAGTTGACCCAAAACATTATTAAAGATGCAGGTTATACATTAGATTCGGTGCTTAAAAAAGACGAAAGACTTATCCTAAAAGACACCGCCAATTTAAGTACGGGTGGTACAGCAGAAGATGTCACCGATATTGTGCATCCAGCCAATGTGTCTATGGCAGAGCGTATTTCTAAGATTATTGACTTAGATATTTGTGGAATTGATATTATGACGACAGACATCTCTAAACCATTATCAGAAACGGGAGGCGCGGTACTTGAGGTAAATGCAGGTCCAGGATTTAGAATGCACTTGGCGCCTACTACGGGATTGCCAAGGAACGTAGCGTCTCCGGTGATTGATAAATTATTCCCAATTCAAGGGAATACAGGGCGTATTCCAATTACCGCTATTACGGGAACCAATGGAAAAACAACCACAAGTAGATTGTTTGCCCATATGGCAAAAATGAAAGGATATCGTGTGGGGTATACGACCAGTGATGGGGTGTATATACAAAACAGATTGCTTATGACAGGTGATTGCACTGGACCTTCTAGTGCCGAGTTTGTACTAAAAGATCCTACCGTAAACTTTGCTGTATTAGAATGCGCACGTGGTGGATTATTGCGTGCCGGACTCGGATTTAAAAAATGTGATGTGGCCATTGTTACCAATGTTGCCGCAGACCATTTAGGATTAAAAGGAATTCATACCATTGAACAACTAGCCAAAGTAAAAGGAGTAGTGCCTGAAACGGTGTTGCCAGATGGTTATGCCATTTTAAATGCCGATGATGATTTGGTATATGAAATGCGAAGAAACGTAGAGTGTAATGTAGCATTATTCTCTATGGATGAGCATAACAGTAGAATACAAGCCATGCAACGTCGTGGAGGGATTACTGCAGTCTATGAAAACGGATTTGTAACCATTTGCAAAGGCGAATGGAAAATGCGTGTCATGAAAGCCGCTCACATACCCCTTACTTATGGAGGAAAGGCGAAGTTTATGATTCAAAATGTGTTGGCTGCTGTATTGGCTGCTCATGTGCAAGGCATTAGCATTGAGGATATGAAAACAGCCTTAGAGACCTTTATACCGAGTGCTGCACAAACGCCGGGAAGACTCAATTTATTTAAGTTTGAAAATTTCAGCATCCTGTTAGATTATGCACACAACCCAGCGGGAATGCGTGCCTTAAAAGATTTTGCAGACAATTTAGAAGCTACCCATAAAGTATGTATCATTGCAGGGATTGGAGATCGACGCGAAGAAGACAATAACATGATAGGTGACATCGCCGCACAAATGGCCGATGAGATCATCATACGCCAAGACAAACGCTTGCGTGGTAAAACCGAAGAAGAGCTAATTAAAATGTTGAATGATGGTATTAAAATGAATCATCCCGACATGAAGACTACTGTCATTCCTAGCGAAAGTGAAGCCATCACGCATGCAGTAAACACAGCCAAAAAAGGATCGCTTATTATTTTATGCAGTGATGTAGTACCAGATGCTTTAGCCTTAGTACAACAATTTAAAGCCCAAGAAGCCAGTGGTGAAAAAGTGTTTGCACAGTAGTGTTTTCTAAAATATTAAAAAATAAAAGACCGTTCCCCCAATAGAACGGTCTTTAACAAATCATAGACTCCTTAGCTATGAAATGTTGCTTCTTTATTTTTTGTTTTGAGCCATGGTTT
The DNA here is from genome assembly GCF_058147145.1 of Patiriisocius sp. 208BN25-11. Lineage (NCBI taxonomy): Bacteria > Pseudomonadati > Bacteroidota > Flavobacteriia > Flavobacteriales > Flavobacteriaceae > Patiriisocius > Patiriisocius sp. 208BN25-11. Next base: position 17,606 of record NZ_JBYVJY010000004.1, on the reverse strand, counting down.
CTGAAATGTTCGTATCGCTATTGTTTTCTAAAGCCGATAACCTCGCTTCTAAGTTTTCAAGTTTTGAAAGTTTTGCTTTTAGTTGCTCGTTTTCAGATTTTAGGGTTTCTACTTCTTTTTTTAATTCTTGCACTCCTTTAATGGCAACAATACCTGTGGCGCTGTAATCCATGTGGTAGATATCGTTATCTTCATGATAGGTTACGAGCTCTGGGTACACTTTTTCAACATCTTGGGCAACCATACCAATATAGGTTGTGGGTTTGTTATCTTCTTTGTACTTGTAGGTAAGTGGTTGCATCTTCATGAAATTGTCCCATGAAAAATAGAGTTCTTTGAAGTCTTTTTTCAATCTTCTGTCTGAGGTAGCTGTGTATGCTCCCGTAGCATCATTGAAGGCACCCATAATAGTGGTTCCATTGTTAGAGTTAAAAAGCCTTAGATCGTCTGAACCTGAAGAGACATACATACGCCACCACGTGCTATCGGTTGTGTTTTGTAATTTCATTCCAGAAGCACTTCCATTGTTTCCGTGGAATACATGAAAATCGGTATCTGGATTTCCTGTAATTCCCACATTACCATCTCCTTCGACACGGAGAATGTTTCCTGTGGTGGTATGAAAAATATTAAACTGGCTATCTTCTAGGGTGTTATCTGCTCTTCCATACAAAGTCCATTCGTTGTCAGTTTCTGTATTGTTTGCAAACTGAATTCTTGGTCCGTCGTTTGCACCAAATTCTGTAAGTTGAATGTGAGCAGGATTTGTACTACCACTATTATTTAAGATACTTAATTTACCATCGGCATTATCTGTTTCGCCAATGCTCAGACGATCAGAGATGTAATTTTTTCCTAAAAAGTATCCTGCCCATCCATTAGTGTCATCAACACTGTTGTACGTTCCGTAGTGGGTCCCTCCAGCACTTGCGCTAAGAGAGTTGTAGGTTCCGTATTTATTTCCTGTTCCTGTTGCTGCTGCTTGGTACTCGTTTCTTACTCCGTAATAGTTTCCATTTCCTGAAGTTGTGAAATCTGTCCAAACACCATTCATACCATCTCCTCCAGGAGTACCCCCAGTAAAACGATTGCGAACACCTACAATATCGTCTGGACTGGTGTAGGCGCGTTCAAATTCATTATAAACACCATAGATGTTTGCCGCGCTTGCGCCACGCATGCCGTTATAAACCCCATACTGGTTTCCTGTTGCGGTGTTGTCTAGATTATTAAAAGTTCCAAATTGCCAAGCTGTTGTTGTGGCACTCATAAAGTTACGTACACCATATTGAGTTCCAGCTGAGGTAGCACTTATGGTATTAAAAAGCCCATATTTTTGCCCAGTACCTGTACCATCATTTCGGGTTCTTATAGCGTGACTTCTCCCTGTTCCACTTCCAGATTTCACGACATAAATTCCATTTGATTCTGCACTAGTATTATCATTTTTATCGACATAAATTCCTTCTACTTCTGTGTTGGTAGATTTTACAATATGTAATGGGTGTTCTGGGTTTGAAATACCAAACCCTATATCGCCTGAGTCTTCTACTAAGAACACATCTGTGCCATCATCTTGAATGGCAAAGTCTCCAGTATTATCTAAGTTAATGTCCAAATTAAAAGCTCCCTGAGATATGTTCGTATTTTGTATTAGGGTTCCTCCTAGTTGGATGTTATTAGTAGTTGCACTTAGCCCATTACTAGCAGTAGCAAGGGTTAATGTGTTTGCGTCTACCCATGTGGCAACTCCTAGAGCATCACTTGTTAAAATTCTCCCTAAGCTTTCAGAACCAATTCTAAAACGTAAAGATCCAGCTACATCTAACTGGTCTGTAATTCTTACATTACCAGAACCAGGTACCGCGCTATTTCCAAAAAGCCCTGCGAGGTTGTTACTACCTCCAAACGCTCTTGCTATAATTCCATAATTAGAGCTAGCTCCTGTTGCTGTTGCACTAACACCAAAATTAATAGTTCCTGTGCCTGTAGCTTCTGCCTGTACGCCATATTTAAAAAGACCATTAAAATTTCTAGCGTAAATGCCTCGGGTTGTATTTGTCGTATTTGGGCTAGCAATCTCAACTCTTAAACCTTCGTATATGTTATTATTTGGAGTTGTGTGTGTTCCTGAAATGCTAGAGACTATTCTTTCTGGACCATTGTGAACGATATCTAGAGGGCTACTTGGGCTGCTCTCCCCAATACCTACGAGACCATTAGTGTATATGTTTTGATTGATCCCTGTTGCGTTATTGGTTGTTCCTCCTACGTACCAGTCATCGTCTTCAGTACTAGTAACTAAGGTAGTTGGATCTGTCCAAGTAGCGTTACCTGCTGCATCTGAAGCAAGAACATATCCATTTGCTTCGTTTCCATCTTCATATTGCAATGTACCAATAACATCAAGATTTGCAGAAGGTGCCATATTGTTAATTCCTAATCTTTTATTGTGCGTTAAACGCATTCCCTCTTGAATATCACTTTGGTTAATAGCGTTTCCGTGTACAAAGAAGGCGAGTCCAGTATGGTCAATATCACCACTTGTTTGTACCGACGCTATCACAGATTTTCGTTGCGCGCTTCGTGTTGGAGAGGGTGGTCCAAAACTAATTGAGCCTCCATAAGCATCCAAACCGCCACTATTGCCTCCTAAAATAAAAATACCATCTTGTCCAGAGTTAAAATAACTGAGATCAAAATCATTTGAACCTCCTATTTCAAGTGTGTTTTGAGGATCACTAATTCCAAAACCAACATTTCCATTTTTAAGGATGGTAAACGCATCACTTCGCGCATTGTTTGCGGTACCATTACCAATATTAAAGAGTCGGTCTTCTCCATCAAAGGCTACTAAAGAATTTGGGGCATATCCTGTATTGTATAATCCAATGGAAGTTTCCCCATAGGAGAGTGCTCGTGTCCCATCACCGATACTAATAGATTGGGTCGCTTCTGCAGTACCTCCCGCAATAGCAGTTGAAAGATTTTGTTGTGCCTCAGAAGTTTTTCCCAACGCTAATGCATCTTGGGCACTGGCTCTTGTTCCATTTCCTAGTGCAATGGCATTGGTTGCTGTTGCTTGTGCATCTTCTCCTCCTGCTAGCGAATGATCACCACTTGCGGTACTCTGAGATCCAAAAGCAACACTTCTTAGACCGCTGGCGGTATTTTGATTTCCTAGTGTGAAAGCTTCTTGTCCAGAGGACGTGTTACTTGATCCAAATGCAACGGCAGATTCTGCACTTGCTATATTGCTAGCTCCTGCAACAAAAGATAGGTTTCCACTAGCCGTATTGTCTTGTCCAACAGCAGCAGAATACTCCCCAATAGACGCATCATTCCATTGTGTTCCAGAAATAGTACCAGCTCTAAACGCTCCTTTGTTTGGATTAAAAAAGAGGCGTGTTCCTCCTCCAGTAATTTCTGAGTCAATGGTATTTCCGCTACCAAAGGTTCCTGTAATTAACAATCCATCTTCTCCTACAATGGTCACAGCGCCATCTGTGGCTGTTATGGTATTACCTGCGCCAACACCTCCAAAATCATAGGCTTGGTCTAGCGTGCCGCCACCAGACCCTGCGAGTGCTACCCATGCAGTACCACCTTGATCCCAATAGTAAAAACCTTTGGTTGGAGTTCCTGCACCTGTGATAAAGATCATCATACCGTCTTGGTCTATTCCAAGGCCTGTAGGGTATTCATCCATTCTGGGTATTAAAATACCATCTGTTGTTTCTGGAGCTGTTGGATCATTTACAGTAATGTCTAACATCGCCTTCGGATCTTCATTATTAATACCAACTTGTGCCGTTAGCGTTGTGGCAAAAAATGTGAAAATGAGTAAAAAAATAATACGTTTCATGACTATGAGATTTTAGTTCTATACATCTTGTGTATGATATCATAGCAGTGCTCCTTCGCTGAAGCTTCAGAGCATATAGGTAGGTTAAGTATTTGGCACTCCTTTGCTGAAGCTTTGGAGTATTTGGGTACTCCTTCGCTGAAGCTTCGGAGCACTAAGGGCAAAAAAGGATTTGGTTTCTTTCTTTGTTGTAAAGCTATTTGGAAGCTAAGAAGCACTCAATTATTTTTAGTGAACAGGCTTTTTTTTTAGTGAATCGTAAAAAAGGTGGTACGTAGTGCTTCGGAAATATAAGTAGCGGAGTGTTTTGAATTTGGAATATCCCTTTTGCTTGAATGAAAAGCTTTAGCGAATTTGTTCCACTTCTAAGATCGTTTTAGTAGTGGTAGCGTCGATGGTAATTCCTGTTTGGATATTGTAGACGAATATTTCAATATATTCTCCCACATCTAATTGATAAAACCCTGAGAGTTGTCTTACCACACGTCCTGCATTGTGATGGGCTAAGAGCACTTCTTTTTCTAGGCTGCCATTTACATAAATTGCCAATCCATATTCTTGGGTGTTGGTTTGATTGTTTAGTGTATGGAGTTGCACGGTAACACGATAATAGCCATCTGAGGAAGCTTCAAACCTATTGGTAGTGAGATTAAAATCACCTGAGGTGTCTAAAATTTCCGAAGTAAATAAAAGCTTTTGCCATCCTGTTGTTGCTAGGGTTTGGTTTGTTGAAAGACCTGCTTTTACTAGGGAGCGATTCCCATTTCCAAAACTAGCCCAACTCACAGCTCCCGATCCATTTGTAGTGAGTACTTGTCCTAGTAATCCATCTGTATTAGGCAATTCATATTCCTGATTAATTTCTACTCGACCATCTTTATACACAATTAAAGCATCGCTTGCATTTGCGGTGTCTGGACCATTTCCTAACACAAAAAGTCTATCGGCAGCATTCCAAGCAGTTGTTGACTGAGGCGTATAGTTGGTGTTGTTTAATCCCATAGCAATTTCACCATACGATTGTGCAGCGATATCATCTCCAAAAGCAAAAGAATATTGTCCTTCTGCATCGGTATTATTTCCAAAAGAAAAGGTGTATTCATTTCTAGCTTCGGCACTAAAACCAAGGGTGAACGAGTAGGTTGCATTGGTGGTGCTAAAACTACTTTCTCCAAACACTACAGATAAAGGTGCTAGAGCAGTTACACTGCGACCCATAGCAAAACTGTAATTCCCTCGACTTGATGTGTCATATCCTAAGGCTACCGAAGCTTCTCCAAGCGCACGTGTGTCGTATCCAGTTGCAAAAGAGTAGTCGCCAATTTCGCTATCATCCCAATCGTCTCCATCAATAAAACCAGCCCTAAATGCAGCTTTGTAGGGGTTAAAAAATAGGCGTGTACCTGTTCCTGTAATTTCTGTGTCAATTGGATCTCCACTACCAAAGGTACCTGTTATCAACAACCCTTCATCTCCATCAATTCGTACAGGCCCTGTATCTGCAGTAATGTTTTTCCCGTTACCAGCGCCGCCTTGATCATAGGCTTGATCTAATGTGTTTTGGGTATTTGTATTGGTGTTTATGGAAATCCAACCTGTGCCGTGATTGTAAAAATAAAACCCTTTTGTTGGTGTTCCGCTTCCAGTTAAAAAAGCAAGCATACCGTCTTGTGCTGCTGTCATCCCTGTTGGAAATTCATCTACACGCGGGATTAGTATACCATCTGTATTCGTAGGACTTGTGTTGGCTTCTATATCAAGTAGGGCGCTAGGGTTTGTGGTGTTGATACCTACTTGTGCTTGTAAATTTGAACAAGAAAGCACATAAAAAAAGAAAAAGAAAACTCCTAAACGCATGTGAATTTTATTGATAATGAGGAGACTACATTACTGTAAATATACGAAGGGTTTGGGGATTCATCTTAAAAAAAACGAAGGCACGTAGAAATCGATTCATTATCAAGCATAAGCAACCACTTCTTTTTGTTTATTTTGGAAGTGCTCAAAAGGGTTACATCCTTCTACAGAAGAGAGTGAGAGGTTGTTTCCAAATCTATACAGCAAATCAATGGTCGTTTTAGTTTGTTCTAGATGAAACAAATGATCTGCTTTTTTTATGGTAGTAAAATATGCATTGTTACAGGCTTTAGCTACTTCTCTACAAGCTGTAGGTGTGGTAAAAACATCGTGTTCTCCAGTAAATACTAACGATTTTACAGTAAGCGCTTGGCTAGTATCTAGCGAGCTCTCTCTAAGTAATCGGTTAGAGTTGTCGATGTATTTTTGAAGTGATGTTTTGTTAAAGAAACTCAATTGTCTGTGTAATACTCTTTTTACAAAATCATATCTATTAATTTTTTGAGCCCCATCTTCTTTGGTATACACCAAGCCATTATTCATTACAAAATCTGCAAAGGCTTTTCCGTTTCCTTGTTGCGCAATGGAGATAGAAGTTTGGGTTAGCTTCTTTAAACGATTTGTTAGAAATGTCATGGTTCCAGCCAGGGCTAGTTTTGTAACTCTATGAGAATACTGCTGTGCAAATGAATACGCTATGGGTGTCCCATAAGAGGCAGAAATGATGTACACCTTATCTATGTTCACTTCATTTAGTAGATGATGAATCGCTTTAGTCAGAAATCTGAAACCATAGTTGCTTGGCAAAGTATCTGCACTACCAGTACCTGGAAGGTCAACTAAAATTGTAGTCGTTTTTTGGCTAAAGTAATTTGAAATTAGTTGCCACGAATCCATGTCCTGAAACGCGCCGCTAATAAAAAGAATTGGATCCTGAAGACTTGTTTGATGTCTGTGTATTCTATAAAAAAAGTCAAACCCTTGATAGATTGCTTTTGTGTTTTGATGTTGTGAAGTTCCCATACGATACATGTTTTTTTGAAAATGATATTTTCAAACTAGTTTTTTACTTTGATAAGATGGGGTGAACTAAAATTAGGTGTATAGGGGAGAACCAACACAAATATTTAGTGAATGACACTTTTTTTTAGTGAATGAAAATTTCTATTTAAATTCTCTTGAATTTAAATGACTTTTAGTCTGTTTTTTAATTCTTTCTTACGAGAATATCCTAGCGGAATTTCGATGGCGTCCACTTGAATTTTTTCTGAAGCTACCGACACGATTTTTCTAAGGTTTACCCAATACGATCTGTGACATTGAAAGAAAAATTCTGGGTTTACTAATTCGGCTACTTTTTTTAAGGTATGCGGGACGAGGTATTCTTTTTTTGATGTAACCACATAACAATAATTGTCAAAGGCTTTTAAATACTGAATACTTGCTTGATTGATATGGTATGTTTTTCCTTCCGATTTTAGTGCGATCGTTTCTTCTTCTTTAGAAATACTATGCCAAGCGAGTGTGATATTACTCATAAGTCCTGCTTCAGTAAAAGGCTTTACAATATACCCCATTGGGTTGGTTTCTTTTACACGAGATAAAGTGACAGGATCTGTTTGTGAGGTAAGAAAAAGATAGGGAATTTGCTTTTCATCTAATACCATTGCAATATCAACTCCGTCTTTGTCGCTAAGCAGTTGGATGTCTAATAAAACTAATGTAGGCTCGAGGTTTAAAATTTCAGCAACTGCCTCCTCATATTCATCACTGTTTCCTATCACCTGAATATGATTCTTTTTTAGAGCCATTTGAAGGTTCATTAAAATGAGAGGTTCATCCTCAACAATATAAATGCTTAATTTTTTCAAGGGTATTATTAAATTATTATCTGTTTCGAAGCTACTAAAAACAAAAGGATTCTAGCAAATTCTTTAGTGAACAGGTCATTTCTTTAGTGAATACTTAGCTTAGTATTTCAAAACGTTTCATAATCACCGTTGCTTTGGTGCCTTTAGGTTTGTTTTGATCTAAGGCCACCGAGGCTTTTAGTTTTTTACAAAGTCCAGCGATAAGTTGTAATCCAAAAGAACTTTCTTTGATTTCATCGGGCATTCCTTTTCCGTTATCGGCTACAATGAGCACTAAGGTGTCTTTTTCTTTTGCAAACGTTACCTCAAGTAGACTGTCTTTGGTTACAGGATGAAATGCATGTTTCAAGACATTTGTAATGAGTTCGTTTAAAATAAGCCCCATAGGTGTTATTGTTTCAATATCTAATAAGAGCGGTTCGGCTTTGGTGGTATAGTTAAGTTTGGTGGTTTCAAATTGATGGCTTTCTATCACATCTTTTGTGAAATCCTCGATATATTCTCTGGCATCAATACCCACCAATTTTTCTTTGCTATATAGCTTTTGATGTATAAGTACCATAGAACGCACTCTGTTTTGCGCCTCTTTAATGGCTATTTTAGCTTCTTTGTCTTGGGCGGTTTCAGATTGAATAAACAATAGAGAAGACACCATTTGGAAACTGTTTTTTACACGATGGTGTGTTTCTCTTAACAACATATTCTTCTCGTCAACAGTGGCTTCTAGTAATTTTTTCTGTTTTGCAAGGAGCTGATTTTTTTTGCGGTTTTTAATAAAGGCAAATGCAAGTCCAGCAAAAAGTAATGCAATAGCACCTAAAATAAAATAAAGGAGTTTTTTTGCAGCTTCTTGCTTGTCTATTTCACGTTGTTTTTTTTCACTTTGATATTGAGCTTCCATCTCAATAACGGTATCGTCACGTTGTTTGCTTTTTACTTCTTCGTAAACACCAATATATTGATCTCTATAGGCTAATGCATTTTTATAATCTTCTTTTAAGGAATAAGCATCAGAGATGGCACGTAGCATCAAACTTTTGTCTCTTATACTATTTATGCTTGGTAATTCTATAAGCATTCTTTGTAATGCGTCATTGATACCGGAGGAGTCATTGAGTTGCTTTTTTACATCTACCAAGAAAATTAGATTTCTTTCAGAGTCATAATTATCTGGATGTTTTTTGATTGCTTTTTCTATTATTGGAAGTGCTTTGGCGTATTCTTCTTTTCGTTTGTATAGGTTTGCTAAGTTGGCATAGGTGCTATAATCTATATCTTTTCTAACGGGTATCGACAGACTTTCGATAAGCATTTTTTCGGCAAGGACATAGTTGCCTTGAGATGAGTTTATAGTGCCCAGGTTTGTGACACACTTTTTTTGAAGCACTAAATCGTTTTCTTTTTTTGCGCGTTCATAAGCAATGGTGTAATATTCTTTTGCTTTATCATAATTGTCACTAGTATGGAACATCACTCCAAGCGAATGGTAAATAGAACTAGCATAATCAATATTAGTCGCCTCACAGAGGGAGATTCCTTCAAAGTAAAAATTACTCGCTTTCTGGTAATCTCCAGTTACAATTTCTTCGTATAATCCTTTAGATTCTAATGCGATCGCTTTCCCGAGATTGTATTTGTTTTCTTCGGAAATGTTATAAGAAAGGGTATTGTAAATAGCTGCACTATCACTTTCTTCCATCATATATTCCCAAGCGATGTCAATATAGATTTGAGCTTTTACTTGGTAATTTGATGCAGTGTCTAAACTTTTAAAAAGGCGCTTTTTTTCTGAAATATCCTGAGAGCTCATTGCTATAGGAAATAAAAGCAAAAATAAATATTTCAACATGTTCAGAAATGATGGTTGGTGAAATACTAAGGTACTAATAATTATTGTAATGTATTTTTCAATAAAAAAGTCCTATACTTTTTGGTATAGGACTTTTTAAAATAAAGTGTTCTAGCATTACTGTTTTTCGTAATGCGAAACAATGGCAATGAGGTCTTCTTCTACATTGGCATCTAATTTATTTTCTTTGGCATAGGATTTCATTAGTGCTTCTTTTTTACCAAAGATTTTGAATTTCTTTTTTCTAGCTTTTGGGAATTGATAAAATTGTAGTTTTCTTGTTACTAAAAAATACAAAGGTTTGTCTGTAAACTTTGCAGGCAAGTCACGTGTTATAGAAGAAGATGCCTTAATAGGGTATCGTACATCTTTTACATGTTTTTTATAGATGTCTACTTGCGCTCCATCGTAAATAACTTCTAAGAAATCTCCTTTACTCACTTCTCCATCATAGGGCATAAAAACAAATTTTGTTTTTCCTATTTTGGCAACCAAAGCCGCAGATTTTTTTAGATTTCGTATTTCTTCCTTTGGAGTTGAAAGCGATTCTTTAATTTCTATTTGATCACTAATGGCATTATATCGAATGCCCACCATATTAAATATAAGAGAATCATTTCTGTAAATAGAACCCAGAACAAATTTCGGATTGTTATAAGGAGTACCTATGTACGTTTTTGGATTGTCAAAGTCTATTACTCCATCATCTTTTGCAGCTTCATCGTTAATTCTTTGTAAAGAAATGTCTGAGATACCTTGAGAGACACTTACCTGAATAGATAGCACCATAAGGAATGCTGCAAAAAATAATTTTTTCATATTGAAAATGTAAAAGAAATAGAATTGATATTAGAGCGTATCGAAATATTGGACAGCTCTAAGTAAATCTTTTTCAATATTTAGATCAAGTTTGTTTTCTTTTACGTAACTTTTCATTTGTTTTTGCTTGTCTTTAAAAACCTTTAATTTCTTGTTTCTAGATTTAGGCATTTGATAAAACTTACCTTCTTTTGTTACCAAGTAATATATTGGTTTGTCTTTAAATTTAGCTGGGACAGCTTTTGTAAGAGATGAAGTTGCTTCTTTTGATGGGGTAAAATCTTTGATATGTTTTTTGTAAACAGCTACTGTTTTCCCTTCTTGAAGTACTTGAAAATACCCTCCTTCTTCAATTCCTCCTTGATACGGTACAAACACATATATATCTTGTAGTATTTTAACGTATATGTCTGGTGACTTTGTGAGTACTCTAGCATCATCTTCGGGAGTTGCTATTGTTTCTTTTACTTCCATTTCATCTGCTATAGCGTTGTAGCGTACAGCAATGTTTTCGGCTAATAATTTTCCCTCTTTGTAAATGTTTCCTGATAGGAAATTAGGGTGATTATAAGGAGTACCTCTATACGACTTGGTGTCTTTAAAGTTTACGTCTTTGTTTTGTCTTTTTATGTACTCGTCAAGAATAAATAAATCACTTGCAAATGCTCTTGCGTTAGCTGCACTATTAAAATTTTGAGCTAAAACCGGAGATACAGCTACTAACAGTATGGCGATAATTAATTTTTTCATTGTATACTATTTTGATTATAGATTTAAATTTACAAAAACTCTGCCATGAAAGTAATTATAGTGAATTAAAATATGCGACTGCCTCTCTAAAGTCTTTGTCTTTTCTTACGTTAATCTTGTTTGTGTCCATGAAAGATTTCATTTCAGATTCTTTTTCTGAAAACAACTTCTTTCTTTTCCCTTTTCCTTTAGGCAGTTTGGTCAAGCTTCCTGTTTTGCTTACAATATATAATTGCTCTTTTTCTTTGAAGGTATTTGGAACATCTCGTGAGTAAGAGTTAACCGATTTTTTCCCCTCTACAAATTCTTTGATGATTTTCTTGTAAATGGTAAGCTTTTCACCTTCTTCTACTACCATGAAATATCCTGCTTTTTGGTCTTCGTCTGGTGAAACCAAATACACAAAAACATCATTTAAAATACGAACATGTATAGAGCTATCTGTCTTTACAACATTAGCAACAGTTGATGAAGAGTTAAGACTCGTTTGTAATTCTATTTCTTGCGCTTGAACATTGTAACGAAGTCCAACATTGTTTGCAACTACTTTTCCGTCTTTAAAAACAGATCCATTTTGAAATTCTTTGTTAGCATATATTGAACCTTTGGTGTTCTTGTAACCTTTGAATACAGGTGTCGTTTTGGTTGATAAATATATATTGTCAGTAGTTTCATCAGTAACCATGTTTTGTGCAGATAATTGCAATGTTAAACATAGGCCTAAAGTAACCAATACATTTTTTCTCTTTAATAGCATAGCGGGTTTTTTAAAAGGTGCTCAAAACTAGTCTTTCGAGCGATTAATTGTGTTAAAATATTGTTATTCTTTACGTGATGTACAACCCTTTTTGCAAGGATAGCTTTTGTCACACTTTTTTATATGTACGATACAAATAAATGAGAATAATAAAAGGTATTCTTGCTTCATCAGTTTTTTGTGAGATAAAAGTACTACTTAAATCAGGTTTCATGCCATAATTGATGGGAGTACTACTCGTGATTTATAAATAAAGTGCTTTTTACTGGTGTACTTTGGCTATAATTTAATAGGATTGATTGCTTTTGAAACTTCTGTCTCTGGAAGTTTACAGCTATTATTTACACATACATATACAAATGTTTCGTTTTCTATGTAGCGTTCTTCTAATAGTGGACTTGTTCCTTTTTTGGTACTACCAGCAACGAGTTTGTTGGGGAGGTAATAGGTATTGATGTGTCGAATTTTTTCTTTTGCCTCTTCACCTACTACTACTATTTCGTAATATTTGTTTTGAAAATGCGCCAAGAGGTCTAGCCAATTGCCAAAACCAGAAGGATATTGTTCTATTTCTGGCAATACATTTTTTAACATTTGTACTGCGGTAGCAGCATAGGTTTGGTTGTCGTAATGATGTGACAAAACAAAAAGATTCTTTGCCATCATTGAATTCGAGGCAGGAATCACATTGTCTCTATATTCGAAATTTCTTGTAACAAGCGATGGGTCTTCATCACTTGTGAAGTAGAACAATTGTTTTTCAGTGTCAAAGAAATGGGCAAAACTGTAGCTTGTTAATTCATTGGCAGCATCCAGCCATTGCGCATCTAGGGTGATCTCATACAAGCCAATAAATGCATCAATTACACTCGCATAGTCTTCTAAATATCCATTGATTGTGCTTTTTCCATCCTTATAGTTATGAAACAGCGCACCACTTTCTTGCCATTGTTTTGTTTTTAAAAAGTGACCATTTTTTAGTGCAGCTTCTAAATACCCAGGATTTTGAAATGCTTTATAAGCATCTACATACCCTTTTAACATTAATCCATTCCAAGAGGTTAATATTTTGTCATCTAAGCGAGGTTTGTTTCTTTGGTTTCTATAGGCTAAAAGTAGGTTCTTCCAGGAAGCTTTTTTGTTATTTAAAATTTCCGAAGTAATACCAAATTCAGCACAAATTTCTGTGTCGCTTTTTGAACGAATAAGAACGTAATGATTCTTTTCCCACTTCCCAAAATCATTGATATTATAATAGGCCTTAAAAAGGCTAAAGTCGTCTTTAAGTTGTTCTTTTAGTTCTTCTTTGGTAAAGACATAATAGGCGCCTTCTTCGAGTTCGCCTTCTTCTGTGAGACTGTCTGCATCGTATGACGAATAAAAAGCACCTTCATCATTGGTGCATTCTCTTGCAATAAAAGTGAGCGTTTCTTCTACTATTTCTTTGTACAAAGGATTTTTGGTAGCGAGATATGCATTGCTGTATAAGCTTACCAATTGGCCATTGTCGTAGAGCATTTTTTCGAAATGAGGTATGTGCCATTTGGTGTCTACACTATACCTAGAAAAACCCCCTCCAATGTGGTCGTAAATACCGCCATAGGCCATTTTGTCTAGGGTTAATGCGACATAGTCTAATAATCCTTTGTCATTTGTTTGTTTGGCCTGTCGTAGTAAAAAAGAAATCGTGTTGGGCATCATAAACTTGGGAGCTCGGTTAGGGCCTCCGTATTTGTTGTCAAAAGATGCTTCCCAGGTGTCTAATATTTCAGCAGTATCATAATTTTTTAAATCGACATTGGCAGTATTTAGGGGAACAAGGTCCATACTTTTTATCCCCTCTTCTAGATTGTTAGCAACATCGAGTAAGCGTTGTGGATTTTCGTTATACAACTCCTGCATTTGTTCCAAAGCATTGATCCAATCTTTTTTTCTGAAATAGGTGCCTCCCCAAACGGGTCTTCCATCGGGAAGTGTGATGACATTGAGGGGCCAACCAGCACTGCCGGTCAATAATTGTACTGCATTAATATAAATTTGGTCTACATCTGGACGTTCTTCTCTATCTACCTTTACATTGATGTAGTTTTTATTCATGACGGCTGCTACAGTAGAATCTTCAAAACTTTCGCGTTCCATAACGTGACACCAATGACAGGCTGCATATCCTATGCTTACAATCATCAACTTTTTTTGTGTCTTAGCAGCAGCCAAAGTTTCATTATTCCAAGCTCTCCAGTCTACGGGGTTGTGCGCGTGTTGTAATAAATACGGACTAGTTTCGTCAACGAGTAAATTGGTGTATTGATGTGTATCCAAGATGTCTTTTTTTGAAGTATTGCAAGAAAGCAATACTATTGAAATGATAAATACTTGATAGATTAATTTCATGAGTAAATAAAAAATGCAGTAAAACAAAAATACGCTTTTGAAATTTCAAAAGCGTATTTTTTAACGTTGTTCGGCTGTTTATTTCACTTCAAACGTGAGTTTTACATTGACACGATATTCTGTTACTTTTCCGTCTTCTACAACAGCTGTTTGTTCATTAAGATATACCGAACGAATGTTTTTTACACTTTTTGAAGCATGTTTAACTGCGTTTTCTGTTGCTTCTTCCCAGCTTTTATTTGAATTTGCTAATACTTCGATTACTTTTAAAACTGCCATAATTCTTGTTGTTTAATTAATTACTTATTTATAGCATACAAAGTACAATTTTTTAATTTTTTTCTGAAATTTTATAAGGAAAAACACAAGGAATCACCCATTTACAGCTTCTACCGTAGTAACACGTCCTTGCATCATTTCTTTAAGCATGGTTTCAATTCCATTTTTTAGCGTTACGGTTGCAGAAGGACAACCACTGCAGGCGCCTTGTAATATCACTCGAACCGTTTTGGTGTCTTCTTGATAAGAATCAAATGCAATGTTTCCTCCATCACTTGCAACAGCAGGTTTGATATATTCATCTAAGATGTCTACAATTTCTTGTTCAATAGAAGAATAGCTAGTGCTCTTTTTTTCTTCGGAAATAGTAGTTTCCGAATTTTTGTCTAAAACAACTTCTTTTTTGTTTTGCAGAAAAGCATCGTTAAATATAGCTTTCCCGTCTTCAATAAAGGTTCTAATAAAAGAGCGAATCTCATTAGAAACTTCCATCCATTCAACGACATTGTATTTTGAGACAGAGACGTAATTTGCACTTATAAATACTTCTTTCACAAAAGGAAAAGAAAAAAGAGCTTTCGCTAGCGGTGCATCTACTGCATCTTCTATGTTTTTGAATTCAAAAACGCCATCGGCTAAGGTTTTGTTTGCTACATATTTCATGACACCCGGATTTGGGGTGCTTTCTGCATACACAGTAACAGGAACCTTTTTTGTGTTTTCAGTTTCAGAAATTACATCTTTTCCACTGTTTAAGTATTCAAGAATAGCGTCTCCAAGGTCGTCTTGTACATCTTTCCATCCAACAATGTTATACTTTTCAATAGCTACAAAATTTTGCGAAACATATACTGTTTTTACAAAAGGTAGGTGGAATAATTGCTGGGCTAATGGACTAGGTTTTGCCTCGTCAATATTAGCAAACTCATAACTTTTCGCCTGTGTTAAAAACGAATTTGTAACAAATTTTACAATATTTTCGTTATTTGTTGGTTGTACAGTTATGTTAAATTGACTCATTATGTGATTTTTGTGTGATTTTTTTTTGCAAAAATACCGAAAGAAAATCATTGTATTGAATATATTTGGCCTCATATTGCTACAACCTATGAAAAAATTATTACTCCTCTGTTTTATATTGTCTTCCTTTATAAGCTATGGGCAAATCACTATCGATGAAACACTTACCGCCCAAGAGCTTGTTGAAGATATTTTAATTAATAGTCCTTGTGCCGAGGTTACTAATGTTGGCCAACGTACAGGTACAGATTTTGGAAATGTAAACGGAATTGCTGCTTTTGATGCAAATGGTTCGACCTTTCCCTTTGCAAATGGTATCGTATTAACAACAGGGAATGTTGCAAATGCTCCAGGACCAAATAACCTAGGGGTAACCTTGAGTGATGGAGATGCATCCTGGCCAGGAGATCCAGATCTAGAAGCAAATACTACAGCAACTCAAACTAATAATGCTTCTATTATTCAGTTCAACTTCGTGCCTCAAATAGATCAAATTAATTTCAATTTTATCTTTGCTTCTGAAGAATATAACAGAAATTTTGAGTGCTCCTTTTCTGATGCCTTTGCATTTATTTTAACAGATCAGGTGACTGGATTGGTTCAAAATTTAGCGGTACTTCCAGGAACTACGACTCCTATAGAAGTTACTAACGTTCGTTATGGTGTGCCAGCTCAAGCAGGTTGTAATGATATTAATACAGAATTTTTTGAACAATATAATTTTGAACCTACAGATGTAGCGGGACTTCCATTTGTTGCCCAAGCAGATGCTCCCATCTACTTTAATGGGCAAACGGTGCCACTTACTGCAGTTGGAAACGTTGTTTCTGGGAACACATACAACATAAAATTAGTAATTGCAGATGAAACAGATTCTGCTTTTGATGCTGCTGTATTTCTCGAAGGAGGTTCGTTTAATATTGGTGTAAATCTAGGGCCTGATATCACAATTGCTTCAGGTAATGCACTTTGCGAAGGAGAAACTCTTGAAATAGGCTTGTCTGGAATTGGTGGAGGAGGAACTGGAGACAGTACATTCCAGTGGTTTGTTTTAAATACCGTTACCATGATGTTTGATATCCTTCCAGGAGAAACAAACTCAACATTAGATGTTACCCAATCTGGAACCTATCAAATTGAAGTTACAAGTAGCGGTTCTGGATGTGCCGGTACCGATGAAATTGTAGTAGAATTTGCACCTGTGCCCATTGCAAATGTTCCAGATGATTTGTTTCAATGTGATGACGGAACTCAAATGGGCGTTTTTGATTTAACCGTAAACGACGCCGTAGTTCTTGGTACTCAAGATGGAACCATGTTTAATGTTAAGTATTATGAAACGTTCTTTGACAGTCAAAACGGAATGAATGATATCATGATGCCAGATGCGTACACCATCATGACACCACCACAGCAAACTATTTTTGTTCGAATAGAAGATCTAGGAGGCCAGTGTTTTGCGCTTGAAGATTTTACTATCAATTATGCGCAGCCTATCGTAGGTATGCTTACTGATGAAAACTTTTGTGATCAAGACTCAGATGGTATGATACCTGTAGACTTAGCAGATTTAAAAGATGTACAAGTCCTTAATGGTCTAGATCCATTGCTTTACGAAATCACTTACCATAACCTATTAGGAGATGCCATTGGTGATGCAAACCCACTACCTGCAATTTATAATATTACAGCACCTTCTGAAATAATTTTTGTTCGAATCGAGAGTGTTTTTGACGATACTTGCTTTGATACAGGTTCGTTTACTGCAAATATTTTTATAGCCCCAGCGGCTACAATACCAACAACCTATAATATTTGTGATGAATTGCCTAATGACGGTTTTGCGGAATTTGATTTAACAACAAAAGACTTAGAAATAACAGGAGGTAATCCAGATGCTGTAGTTACATACTACACTACTTTCGCACAAGCTCAATCGGGTGCTTTTCCTATTACACCTGCTACTGCTTTTGTAAATACAGCTATTGGTTTTCAAACCATATTCGCAAGAGTAGATAATATAAACGCTACAGATTGTTTTAACATTGTTCCTTTAGAATTACAAGTAAATGACTCCCCCGCCATCACCGATCCCATCAGCGATTATTTTTTATGTGATTTAGATGGAAATGGCTTGGAGACTTTTGA